>JBIOEK010000441.1:0-3656 GCA_044445925.1 Hyphomicrobiales bacterium | reverse complement strand
CCGCAGACGCGCTGCACCAGGATGGCCGGGATCTCGACCGGCACGCCGGCATAGAGCCCGATATGCCGCGGCAGCATATAGGCGTCGAAGCTCGCCTGCGCCATGTTGCCGGCGATCACCGTGCCGACATCGCCGGGCGAAAGGCCGGAGCGCCTGAAGGCCTCGCGGGCAGCCTTTATGCCGAGATCGATCGGCGAGGCTTGCGAGAGGGCGCCGTTATAATCGGCGAAGGGCGTACGCATGCCGGCGGCGAGCCAGGCATCGCCGAATGTGGAGACGAGGCCGTCATGGCGTTCCGGCATCTCGTTAGCCTCGCGTCCAGGCGATGACGGATGGCGGCATCGGCTGCGCATAGAGGGCCTCGACCTCGGCGGCGCGACGGGCGAGGACGGCGCGCTGGTTGATCGAGCCCTTGTCGGTGATCTCGTTGGCGTCGATCGAAGGCGGCTCCTCGAGGAGGATCAGCCTTTCGATGCGCGTCGAGGAGCCCTTGGCGTCTTGCGCGAATTGCCTCAGAAGCTCGGAGAGCCTGACGCGCGTCGCAGCGTGCCGCAGGACCGCCTGCGCACAGCTCCTCGCGGCAAGCCCGGCGCACAGGCCCCGGCAGGCCTCGATGTCGGGAAACACCAGGGCACAGACCTCGCCGCGGTCATGCCCGGCGATGACGACATCCTTGGCATAGGGCGCGAAGGCCGAGAGGAAGGCCTGGCGCAGCGGGCCAACCGTCACCCAGGTGCCGGTCGCGAGCTTGAAATTCTCAGCGATGCGGCCGTCGAACCGGAAGCCCCTCATCTCGTCTTGCGCATCGAGGAAGCGCAATGCGTCGCCAAAGCGATAATAGCCCTCTTCGTCGAAGGCTTTCCTGGTGGTCTCCTCCTCTCGCCAATAGCCGGGCGTGACGCTCGGGCCGCGCAGGCGCGCCTCGAGCTTGTCGCCGACTTGCGCGAGCTTCAGATCGACGCCCGGCAGGGGCACGCCGACGGCCCCCGAACGGCTGTCGGCGAGCGTCGTGAACAGGGCGGAGGGCGCGGTCTCGGTCGCGCCAAGGCCGGTGATCATGGCGATCCGCTCGCCGCAGGCCTCGAGCGCCAGGCTGTCGAGCTCGTCCCAGACATGCTGGGAGAGCCCGGCGCCCGCGTAGAACATCAATCTGAGCCGGCTGAAGAACAATTCGCGCAAGGGCCGCTCCTGGCGCAGATACGGGACGAGCGTCTCGAAGCCGCGCGGCACGTTGAAATAGACGGTCGGGGCGATCTCGCGCAGATTGCGCACCGTGCGCTCGATGCCGCCCGGCATCGGCTTGCCCTCGTCGATATGGAGCGAGCCGCCGTGATAGAGGGCGAGGCCGAGATTGTGATTGCCCCCGAATGTGTGGCTCCAGGGCAGCCAATCGACGAGAACAGGCGGCTCGTCGCGCAGGAAGGCGAGATGGGACGCGATCATCTCCTGGTTCGCGCACAGCATGCGCTGCGTGTTGATCACGCCCTTGGGCATGCCGGTCGAGCCCGAGGTGAAGAGAAGCTTGGCGATGGTGTCGGGCGAGGTCAGCGCATGGGCGGCCTCGACCTCAGGCGTTGCTTGCGTCGAGACGAGATCGCCGAAGGCGGTAGCGCTTCGGCCCTCGAGCCCGGGCTCCACGACCACGATCTCGGCATCGGCCGGCACGGCGGCGGCGATCGCCCTGGAGAAATTGCGTCCATCGGCTGCGAAGACGAGACCGGGCGTCAGCCTTTGCAGCATGTAGCGCAGCTTGCCGAAATCCGACGACATCAACGAATAGGCCGCCGAGATCGGCGCAAAGGGGATGCCGACATGCATGGCGGCAAGGCCGAGCAAGGCGTGCTCGATGCTGTTGTCGGACAGGATCGCGACGGGGCGCTCGGGCGACAGGCCGCGTGCCAGGAGAGCCGTGCCGATGCGGCGGATCAAGGCATAAGCTTCGCCATAGCTGACGCGCCGCCAATCGCCGTCGCGGGCGCGCTGGGCCAGGAACAGGCGCTCCGGCGCGGTGAGCGCAAAATGGGCGAGGCGCTCGGTGAGACGATCCGGATAGGGGCCGAGCCGGACAGGCGAGCGAGCGTAGATCGTGCCGTCCAAGCGCTTGTCGAGAACCATTCCGGCTTGGCCGAGCCGGACCTGCCGCATCGGTATTGGCAGCATATCTCCCCTGGCTCCTCTTCAAAACGGCGGCAATCGCCCAACCGGGCAGGCCGAGAACGGATCGGACCTGCTCCCAGCCTAGCCGCAGATGCGCGGATCGTCACATGCATCCGTCGATCGCATTGTCAATCGCCCTTGCCCCGCCCCTCCGTTGCGGCCACAATCGCAGGATCGATGAGGGAGACGACCGATGAAGAAGATTATTGGGGTTGCGCTCGCCCTTGCGGCGCTTCTGGCCGCGAGCCAAGCCCAGGCACAGAAGAAGACGCTTACCATCGGCATGGGCTCGGCGGATGCCGGCAAGCTCGATCCGCATATCGCCTCGACGACCCCGGATAAGGGCCTGCTGCAATATCTGTTCAACGGCTTGGTGCGCATCCGCCCGGGCCAGATCAGCCCCGACACGATCGAGCCCGACCTCGCCGAGAGCTGGAGCGCCAACCCGACCGGCACCGAATGGAGCTTCAAGATCCGCCAGGGCGTGCAGTGCCATGCGGGCTATGGCGAATTCACCGCCGAGGACGCGGCCTTCTCCATCAAGCGGGCCGCCAGCAAGGCCACCTCCTCCTATTCGAACGATTTCTCGAGCATCGACAAGGCCGAGGCGGTCGACAAATACACGCTGAAGATCACGCTCAAGAACCCCGTGGCGGGCTTCCTCGGCTATGTGGCCAACATCAATGGCGGCAACATGGTGTGCAAGAAGGCCGCGGAGGAGATGGGCGAGGGCTTCTCCAAGAAGCCGATCGGCACGGGCCCCTTTATGTTCGCCGAATATCAGCCCCAGCAATTCGTGCGCCTCGTCGCCAACAAGCAATATTTCCGCGGCGCGCCGCTGCTCGACGAGATCGTCTATCGCTACATCCCGTCCGATTCGAGTCGCGACCTCGCCTTCCAGTCCGGCGAGCTCGACATGATCTACGGCAAGCAGGACCAATCCTGGGTCGACCGCACGAAGCAGCTCGTGGGCGTCAAGGTGATCGCCATGGAGCCCGGCGAATTGTCGACGCTCTTCCTCAACGTCACCGTGAAGCCGCTCGACGACATCAGGGTGCGCGAGGCCATCGCCTATGCGGTCGACCGCAAGTCGATCGTCGCCTTCAAGGGCGCGGGCTCGTCGCGCGAGGCGGTCTCGGTCGTGCCCTCGGGCTATCTCGGCACCGACGAGAAGGCGCCGCTCTTCCCCTACGATCCAGCGAAAGCCAAGCAGCTGTTGACCGAAGCCGGCTATCCGAACGGCGTCACGGTGAAGTCGATCCACACGACGCTCACCGGCATGCAGACCTTGCTGCAGGCGGTCCAGGCGCAGCTGAAGAAGTCGAACATCAACCTCGACATCGAGGAGGTCGAGCATGCGACCTACCATGCCCAGATCAGGAAGGATCTGTCGCCGCTCGTGCATTACCAGGCGGCCCGCTTCCCGATAGCCGATGTGTATCTCACGCAGTTCTACGATTCGGCCTCGATCGTCGGCACGCCGACCGCGGTCACCAACT
>JBIOEK010000440.1:0-3663 GCA_044445925.1 Hyphomicrobiales bacterium | reverse complement strand
TGCGCCATGTGGCGGAGGTGCTGGCCGGCATGACGGGGGAACCGCCGATCGGCGCCCCGGCCCCAAAGGGGTGACGGGGATGGCCTATTTCAGCGAGGAGGATCTCGAAGCCGCCCGCCGGGCCGGGGCGCCGATCGGGGGTTCCGCCGTCATGCCGGCCAGCACCTCCGCCACATGGCGCACCGCGATGGCCTCACCCTGGCGCGACAGCTTGCCGGCCATGTTCATCAGGCAGCCGAGATCGCCGGCGAGCAGGGTCGGCGCGCCGGCGGCCTTCACGTTGCGCAGCTTCTCGGTCACGATGGCGTTCGAGATGTCGCCGTATTTGACGGCGAAGGTGCCGCCGAAGCCGCAACAGACATCGGCATCCGCCAATTCCGTAAGCTCCAGGCCCTCGATGCTTTGCAGCAGCTTGCGCGGCTGAGCCTTTATCCCGAGCTCGCGCAGGCCCGAGCAGGAATCATGATAGGTCACGGTCCCGGTGAAGCGAGCCTTGACGCGCTCGACCTTCATCACGTCGACCAGGAAGGAGACGAGCTCATAGGTCTTGGCGGCGAGCTCGCGAGCCGGCCCGATGAGATTGGGGTCATCGGCGAACAGCTCGGGCAGATGCACCCGGATCATGCCGGCGCAGGAGCCAGACGGCGCGACCACATAGTCGAAGCCGGCGAACGCCTCGATGATCTGGCTGGCGATGGCGCGCGCGGAGGCCCGATCGCCCGAATTGAAGGCCGGCTGGCCGCAGCAGGTCTGGACCGGGACCTCGACGTCGCAGCCCGCATCCTCGATGAGCTTGACGGCGGCGAAGCCGATCGACGGCCGGATCAGATCGACGAGGCAGGTGACGAACAGGCCGACACGCGGCTTCTCGGTGGAAAGGGGTGTCGGCACTAGGGTCCTCGGATGTAAGCGCGATGATCTCGCGCGAGATGAGGGCCGATCATACCCGGTCAACCATGCCCGCGACAGGGCAAATTTTGTCGAGAGCGTGGCAGGGCGTGCTTGCCGAGGAGATGACATTGCCGACCGAGCCCCGGACCCCTGGTCGGGGGGAGTCCCTCCTCTCCTGTCATGGCCGCCCTTGTGGCGGCCATCTCGATCGATGAGGGAGATGCTTTTCGAGCCGGGATGGCAGGCACAACGCCCGGCACAAGGCCTGCCATGACGTCCGTGGCCTTGATTTCGCCCGCCTGCGGCGTCATGGGAAAGCAGCGCTACCGGATCTTGCCGATGTCGATCATTCCACACGCCTCGCGAATGCCCCGGCCCGACCAGGAGATTTCCCGGAGGGGCTGAGCGCGCGCCAGTCGCCGCGCTTCGAGAGCGTCGGACCCAAGCCCTCCCCGTTCCCTGGAGGGCTTTTTCGTTTTCGAGCGGTCCGACGCCTCACCCCTAGCGGCCCAGGAGAGCATCATGGCGAAGGCTCTGATCACCAGCGCGCTACCCTATATCAACGGCATCAAGCATCTCGGCAATCTCGCGGGCTCGCTCCTGCCCGCGGATATCCATGCGAGATATCGGCGTCGGATCGGCGACGAGGTGCTGTTCATCTGCGCCACCGACGAGCACGGCACTCCGGCCGAGCTCGGCGCGGCGCAAGCCGGCCTCGAGGTCGGCGTCTATTGCCTCGAGCAACACCGGATCCAGGCCGATATCTATCGCCGCCTCGACCTGTCATTCGATCATTTCGGGCGCTCGTCATCGGCGCGAAATCACGCGCTGACGCAGCACTTCTTCCATCGCCTCGAAGAGAACGGCTTCATCGAGGAGCGGGTGCTGGAACAGGTCTATTCGCCTGCCGACGGGCGCTTCCTTCCGGATCGCTACATCCTCGGAACCTGCCCGCATTGCGGCTTCGCGCGGGCACGCGGCGACCAATGCGAGGGCTGCACGCGCCCGCTCGACCCGGTTCAGCTCCTCGATCCGAGATCGGCCTTGTCGGGCAGCACGGAACTCGAGATCCGGGGAAGCCGCCACCTGTTCTTGCGGCAGTCGGCGTTGGTGGGCGAACTCGAAGCCTGGCTCTCGAGCCGCAAGAGCTGGCCGCCTCTCGTCACCTCGATCGCGCGCAAATGGCTCGAGGAGGGCATAAGAGATCGCTGCATCACGCGCGACCTGAGCTGGGGGGTGCCGGTGCCGAAGCCCGGCTATGAGGGCAAGGTCTTCTATGTCTGGTTCGATGCTCCGATCGCCTATATCGCGGCGACCCAGGAATGGGCCGATGCCGATCCGAAAGATCGCGACTGGCGAGCCTGGTGGTGGCAGGCCGACGCTGTCGACTATCTGCAATTCCTGGGCAAGGACAATGTGCCGTTCCACGCGGTGAGCTTTCCCTGCACGCTCATCGGCTCGAGAGAGCCGTGGAAAAGGGTCGACGTGATCAAGGGCGTGAACTGGCTAACCTATGAGGGCGGCAAGTTCTCGACGAGCCAAGGCCGAGGCGTATTTCTCGACCAGGCGCTCGACCTCCTCCCCGCCGATTACTGGCGATGGTGGCTCGCCGCCAACGCCCCGGAGAGCAACGACACGGATTTCACTTTCGCGCGCTTCGCCAAGGACGTGAATCACGATTTGGCCGACAGCTTCGGCAATCTCGTCAATCGCCTCTTGAAGCTGGTGGAGTCGCGCTGCGGTTCCATCGTGCCTCGCGGTGGGCACCCGGCCGCGGCCGAGGCCGATCTCGCGGCCGATCTCGACCGGCATCTTGCGGCGCTGCGGCGACACCACGATAGCTGCTCCTTGCGCAAGGCCGCCGAGGAAGTGAGCGCCATCTGGCGCCTCGCCAATGTCTACCTTGCGGCGCAGGCGCCGTGGAAGCTCGCCGGGGATGATCCCGAGCGGGCCGCGGTGGTGCTGCGCACCGGCATCAACCTCGTCTCGGTCGCCGCGACGGCCGCATGGCCGTTCATTCCGCGGACCGCGACAAGGGTGCTCGCAGCGCTCGGCGAGGACGCCCCCGTGCCGCCCTGGCCGCGATCCGGCGCCGAAGCGCTGGGCGCGATCGCAAGCGGCCGCGAGATAGCCCCCTTGCCCGTGCTGTTCGGCAAGCTCTCGGCGGAGTGGGTCGAGGAGCGCGAGCGGCAATTTGCCGGCCGAGCGTAGCCCGCGGTCGATCCGCGGCGGAGACACTAGTCGCTGCACTAGACCCATGATCCGCCACTCCCCGGACGCCGGACTTTATCGGCCGAGCGCCTCTGCGAAGCGCACCCAGCGTCCATGGTAGTCGGCGCGCCCGAGCGCCAGACGCCGCCCTCCAGGCCAGAGATCGAGGCTGAGCGCGGCGCCGTTGGACGGACCGTCGGGCTCCAGGCGCAACCAGGCGAGGGGCGCATCGGGGCTGGCCGCGGCGGCCGCTTCCGCGAGGGTCCGGTTGATGCGCGCTTGCGTCTCCTGCGCCATATATTGCCACATGATGCTGTGCACGAGGACGCGCATGCGCCCGCCTTGCGGCCGCGTGCCAAGATGGCGCTCCACCCATTCTCCGGCATCGGCGCGCTCGATCCGCCAGGGCACCGAGGCGGCCATGTCGAGCGCCGCCTCGATGCGGGCGAGGCGCTGCGTCTGGTCGGGCCAGATATAGGATAGCAGCCGGGCTCGGTCGGTGGAGGAGGTCGGGTCGAGCGGGGAAATGTCGCAGCCGGCGCGCGCCACGATGGCGAGGGG
>JBIOEK010000439.1:0-3679 GCA_044445925.1 Hyphomicrobiales bacterium | reverse complement strand
TGACCTTCGGGCTGGGCGCCGCCGCCCCGCCAGCCCATGGCGGCAATCACCCTCGGCGCCTCGTAATAGTCCTGCAGCAAGGACAGGACGAGGGCGCGGAATGCCTCGAAGCTCTCTTGCTCGACGCAGGCAAGCACCTCGTCCCGCTGCATGGGCGTCGCCGAGGCGAACGCCCTCTCGCCGCCGCCTCGCGCGGCGATCAAGCGGAGAACGGCAGCATGGCGCCGATCGTCCGGGCGCAGCTCCAGTCCGGCTTCGGTTCCGGACGGCAGAGGAGCGGCCGGGCCTGGGGCGCCGCGCTCGCCCGGAAGAATGGCGTCGACGATCGCTAAGAGGAAGGGTTCCGGCATCAGAGCCTCCCCGCCAGGTCGTCGGCGAATTTCAACGCCACGGCGCCGATCGTCGAGCCTGGATTGACCGCCCCGACCGTGGGAAACACGCTGCCATCGGCGACGAGGAGGTTCTCGACCCCATGCACGCGCCCGCTAACGTCGGTGACCGAGGAGGCCGGATCATTGCCCATCCGCGCCGTCCCCAGGAGATGCCAGCCGGTGAGCGGGGCGAGCGGGACCCTCACGGTGCGATAGGCGCCGGCTGCCCGTAGCATCTCCTCCGCCCTGTCCAGGCCGAAATCGAGGGCGCGGCGCGTGTGCTCGGAGGCGCGGTAGTCGAGCTTGACGCCGGGGAGGCCGTCGGCTTCGAGGCGTTCCGTCAGGCTCACCTGGTTATGGGCCTCGGGCAGGTCCTCGTTGCAGACGAGCACCACCATCGAATGGCGGAACTCCTCCCGTACCAGGCGATGGGCCTCCTCGCCCCAAGGCCTGTCGAGCCGGGCCGCCTGGACGAGGAGCGGGTTCTCGCGCGTCACTTGCAGATGCAAGCCACGCTTGAAGCCGCGACCAGCATCGGTCTCGTAGAATTCATGGCTGTAGAGCGCGCAGCCGACCGGCCCGACCGGCCCGTCGAGCTCTTCCTCGAAGATGCCCCGAGCATAGGCCGCGCCATGGAACATCAGGTTCTTCCCGAGCGCCTTGCTCTCGACGCCGGAGGCGAGGAGCAGGCGCGGCGTGCCGATGCCGTTGCCGGCGACGACGACGAAGCTCGCGGGCTGGAGAGACTCGCGCCCGGTCTCGTCGAGATAGCGGATGCCGGTGACGCGGCCGGCCTCGATCTCGACCGCTTGCACCACGCTGCGGGTGCGCAGCTCGACGCCGCTCGCCGTGGCTTTGGGCCAATAGGTGAGATCGGTCGAGGATTTCGCCCCATTGGCGCAGCCGATGAGGCAGGGTCCGCAATGGTTGCAGGTGGCTCTTCCGGCATGAGGGCGCGAATTGACCGCCGCATCGACCGGCCACCAATGCCAGCCGAGCGCCTCGAAGCCGCGTGCCGCCGCCATGCCCAGGCGCCCGAGCGCCACCGGCGGCATCGCCCGCTCGGGCTTTCTCGGATAGGCGGGATCGCCCGCAAGGCCGGAGACGCCACATTCGGCGTCGTTGAGATCGTAATAGGGCTCGAGGTCCTCATAGGCGAAGGGCCAGTCGTCGCCGACCCCGTCGAGGCTTTGGGTGCGGAAATCCGAAGGGTGAAGCCTCGGGAAATGCGCCGCCCAGGTTATGGTCGAGCCGCCGACCCCGCACCACATCAGCGGCTTGAAATCGGAGCCTTTGTCATCGATCGGATAATCGGCTGAGGCCGAGGGGCGCCCGGACGCCAATCTGAGATTGGGCGAGGTCGCCCATTCCTGCTGCACGGCGCGCTGCCAATCCGGCCTCGCGGCGGGGAAAGTGGCCCGGTCGGCGAAGCCGCCTCGCTCGACGCACAGGATGCGCAAATCCGGCCGCTTCGACGACAGCCGCCAGGCAAAGGCAGCACCCCCGAAGCCCGAGCCCACGATCGCCACATCGACGGGGTCGAGCCTTTTCATGACGCGCCCTCCTCGCTGCGCTTCTCGAGCAGCGCCTCGGTCGTGGCGAGGAGCACGCAGATGGCGATGCCTTCGGCGGCGGCGCGCACCTCCTCGAGCTTCGAATAGGAGGGCGCGATGCGCAGCGTCCGGTCGTTGGGATCGCGTCCGAGCGGGTAGGTCGCTCCGGCCGCGGTCAGCGCCAACCCCGCCTGCCCGGCCAATGCGACCACCCGCTTGGCGCAGCCATCCATGACGTCGAGCGTGATGAAATACCCACCCTCCGGACGCGTCCAGCGCGCCGCGCCCGTGCCGCCAAGCCGCGCGTCGAGCGCTTGGATCACGGCCTGGAATTTCGGGGCGAGAATGGCGCGATGGCCGTCCATCAGCTTGTTCAGCCCCGCGGCGTCGCGCAGGAAGCGCACATGCCGGAGCTGGTTGAGCTTGTCGGGTCCGATCGAGCGGCGCCTCGCCCGCGCGATGAACCAAGCCACATTCTCGGGCGAGGACGCGAAAAAGCCAAGGCCGGCGCCGCCGAAGGTGACCTTCGAGGTCGACGCGAATGCGAAGGCTCGGTTCGGATATCCTCCCTCGTCGCAGGCAGCGAAAATATTTGCGACTGCATGGCGCTGCTCGGTCAGATGATGGACCGCATAGGCATTGTCCCAGAACAGGCGGAAATCGGGAGCGCCCGTGCGCATCGCGCCGAGCCGCTTCACGGTTTCGTCGGAATAGGTCTCGCCGGTCGGATTGGAGTATTGCGGCACGCACCACATGCCCTTGACCGAGGGGTCCAAGACCAGCCTCTCGACGACCGCCATGTCGGGGCCCCGCCCGGTCAAGGGGACGTCCAGCATGCGAATGCCGTAATCCTCGCAGATGCCGAAATGCCGGTCATAGCCCGGCACCGGGCAAAGGAAGGCGATCGGCTTCTTCCGGGTCCAGCTCTCTTGATTCCAGGGCGAGGCGCCGCCTGGCACGCCCTTGAGCAAGGCATAGACGATGCAGTCATGCATCAGGGCAAGACTCGAATTGTTGCCGACCACGATCTGCTCGACGGGCGCGCCGATCGCCTCGGCGATGAGGGCGCGCGCTTCAGGCAGGCCTTGCGCGGGGCCACCATAGTTGCGTGCATCCTCGCCTCGCTCGGTGAGGTAGTCGCGGTTGCCGGGCATGGCCAGCATGGCGAGCGACAGGTCGAGCTGCTCGGGGGACGGGTTGCCGCGCGTCATGTCGAGCTTCATGCCGCGCGCGCGGAATGCCTCGTAATCGCGCAGCGCCTCACCGCGAAGGCCGGTAAGCTCCTGCGTCGACCGCTTGGCGAGATCGGTCATATCAAGCTCCTTCGGGCTCCGATGCTCGCTACTCTGTGTCATGGCTGCCCTCTCGGTCCGACGCGCACCGCGCTCTCCGACCGGGATGGCCGGGACAAGCCCGGCCATGACGCGTTGCTGTGTGTCGAGGGGCTCTCATGCCCCATTTTTGCCGGGCTCGCCAGTCTGCTCGCTGCCCGACATCACGCGCGCGCCGTGATCGTAGAAACCGGCGATGACGTTGAGCAATCAGGCGAGCATCAAGGCGCCACGCATCGTCGATCGGCGTCGATAGGCTGCGAGATTATATGGCGCGCCTCGCCTTCGGTTTGGCAAAGCGCCGACCGGCGTGCAATAACGCTGCCGGCGCCGCCTTGGCCGGCAAGATTCTCCGGCTGCGCGGACGTAAAGCGCCTGAGCATGATCGGGAAAGCCTTGCTGCCGCGTAGGCGGGGCTGGATTC
>JBIOEK010000438.1:0-3684 GCA_044445925.1 Hyphomicrobiales bacterium | reverse complement strand
GGGTAGGGCGGCTTGTGGCGCGGCAAGCCGCCCTTGCCCTCGAGGCTCTCGAGCATCGAGGAATCCTCGCCGCAGATATAGGCCCCCGCGCCGCGCCGCAGATGGATGGAAGGCAAGCCCGCCGGCAGCTTGGCGATCTCGCGCGTCAGGATCTCGCGCGAGATCGGGTATTCGTCGCGCAGATAGATATAGATCTCGGGCGCCTCGACGAGATGGGCGCCGATGAGCATGCCTTCGAGGAAGCGGTGCGGGTCGCTGTCGAGATAGATGCGGTCCTTGAAGGTGCCGGGCTCGCCCTCGTCGGCATTGACGGCCATGAGGCGCGGGCCCGGCTCGCCGATCACCGAGCGCCATTTGCGTCCCGTCGGGAAGCCCGCCCCACCGAGCCCGCGCAAGCCTCCGTCGTCGAGCGCCTTGAGCAACGTCTCGGCGCTCAGCTCGCCGGAGCGGACCCGTTGCAGCAGCTTGAAGCCGCCCGCCGCCACATAGGCGTCGTAATCGACATAGCTCTCAGGCAGGTGCGGATGGGTGGCATCGGCCTTGACCGCGGCCAGGACGGCCTGGCGGTCGGCCTTGTGCAGGAAATTATGCCCGACCTCGACGGCTGGCGCGAAATCGCACAATCCCACGCAGGGCGCGCGCACCACCCGCACGCTCGGCCCCAAGGCGCCCTCGAGCTCGGCTAGGAGCCTTTCGGCCCCGAACAGCGCGCAGGTCAGGCTGTCGCAGACGCGGATGGTGAGGGGAGGCAGGTCGGGCTCGCCTTCCTTCACGATGTCGAAATGAGCATAGAAAGTCGCCGTCTCGAACACTTCGGCGAAGGACAGCTTCATGGTTTCGGCGAGGGCCGCGAGATGGGCCGCGGAAATCTGGCGATAGCGATCCTGGATGAGATGCAGGTGCTCGATCAGGAGATCGCGCCGGCGGGGGCGCTCACCGATGAGCGCATCGACCTCGGCGAGCGCCTTGGGATCGACCTGGCGGCCCTTGGGCGTCGATTTGGCGCGTTTGCGGCCGGCTCCCGGATGGTCGAAACGACGCACCTCGATGGCATTGTGATCGTTCATTCCAGCTCCGTCGCGCCTCGGCACTCGCATTCCCTCGACGCCCCCTCGCTAAGTCCCGCGCGCATCGCGATTTTCGTTAGAATGGGCCGCCGGCGCCTTGCAATCAAGCTCCGCGGTGCCTTTGCCGGCAGGCGCGCGGGCCCGGCGATGCTTCGCTTTCGGCTGGACAGCCGGCCCGCGGCGCGGCAATGCTCCGCCTGGCGCATCGACATCCTTCCCGCCTCGGAACCCAAATGAAACAGTTCCTCCTCAAACTCTTCACCTGGTGGAACGGGCAGACCTTCGGCACGCAATTATGGACCTGGCGGTTCGGGGAGCGCGTCGGTGAAGATCATCTCGGCAATGTCTATTATCGCCTGAAGGGCGGCAAGATCGACCCGACGCTCGGGCTCGAACGGCGCTGGGTCATCTATAATGGCGAGGCGGAAGCCTCTATGATTCCCGAAGGCTGGAACGGCTGGCTGCACCACACCGTGGACGTGCCGCCCTCGCAGGAAAGCTATACGCCGCGCGACTGGCAAAAGCCGCACCAGCCGAACCTCACCGGCACGCCCTTCGCCTATCGGCCAAAGGGCTCGATGCTCAAGGACGGCGTGCGCCAGCCAGCGACGGGCGACTACGACCCCTGGACGCCGAGCTGAGGGATGCTCGCCGCGGCGCTCGCGCGAGGGCGGAGCCATGGCATGGAGGCGGGAACGCCATATTGCCTCTTCGATACCGCGATCGGCATTTGCGGCGTCGCCTGGAGCGAGCGCGGCCTCATGAGGCTGCAGCTGCCGGAGGCCGATCGGCGCGCGACCGAGAATCGGCTGCGGGCGAGATCGGCGAGGCCCGAAGCCGAGGACCCCTCGCCCGCGACGGCGCGGGCCATTGCGGATGTCAGACGCTATCTCGCGGGTAACGAGGTGGACTTCTCGAGCGTCGCACTGGACCTGGCGAGCGTCAGCCCGTTTCATCGCAAGGTCTATGAGGCGGCACGCTCGATCGGCTGGGGCCGCGTCTCGAGCTATGGCGAGCTCTCGCGCCTCGCCGGTTCCCCCGGTGAGGCACGAGAGGTGGGGCAAGCCTTGGCGCGCAACCCCGTCGCCATCATCATTCCTTGCCATCGCATCCTGGCCAAGGACAAGAGGAACGGCACCACCATCGGCGGGTTCTCTGCCTATGGGGGGATCCTCACCAAGCAGCGCCTGCTGGCCCTCGAAGGCGTGAGCCTTTGCGACGACGCGCCCTTCTTGCCGGGCTTGTCGCCGGCAGGGCGGCAATGACCGCGACTTGAGCGGCCTTGCCGAGCCCGACCCCTTCCCGTCATCGCGAGGAGCCGCGTCATTGCGAGTTCATCACCGGCCGGCGCGGCCGAGCTTAACCCTTGATCAAACGAGCCGCCATCGCCGGTGCTGTCTGGGACGGCACCCGAGCCTACGCCTTCTGGCAATGACGGAAGGGTGTTTCCTTAACGGCCCGATCGCCGGGAAAGCCCGGCCATGACAGGAGGAGAATGTTGAGGAATGTTGATTTTCGACAGGAGATTTTTTTTGAGGCTCGGGGAAGGCCGCTTCCGCCGATCGGGGCCAGCCTTGCCTGGCCAAAACCACATGCTTGCTGCAGTGCGGCGCCGCTGCATTTGCAGGTGAAATGCAGCGGGAGCAGGTATCGCGGTACCCGTGCCGGGCTGGAAAAAAGAGGCTTATGTTGCGTCGCAACATCGCTTGACCGAAGACTAGGCCAATCCAAGAGCCGCAGGCGCATCGAGGCCGCGCGCCAGGCGCTCCTTTGGTCGATTTTCACTCCTCAAATAACCGGAGCCGCGCGCGAGCGCCGGCTACGCCAAATCTCGCGCAACTCTATTCGATTTTCGATGAGAACGCAAGACGAACACATTTCGCACATCCTTGACAGCTTTCGCGGGCAAGCTCTAGCCTGCCATACAAGAGCAAGATGCGGCGAAGCGGGCTGCGCGGGCCTCCAGCCGCCAGGGAAGGAAGCGTGGATCGAGCAGCCAATGCCTCGGCCAGTGAAACCAGAATCGGGCGGCGCGTTCCCATGCGGGTTCAGCCGTCCTTTCGGACCATCGCCGGCCCACGACGTGCCGCCTCCCATCCCGACTATGCGCGCTTGCGCCCGGGCCTAGCTCGGCCAATCGGCCCTAGGGCGCAAGTTCCGTCGAGAAGATATTTGGCCGGGGAGGACATGGCATGACCGGAATTCGCATCTCGCGCCGTTCCCTTGTCGCAGCGGGGCTCGGCGGGGCCGGGCTCGTGGCCATGGGCCATCGGCCTTCATCGGCGCAAGCCGATCTGCGCCTGCGCATGTTCTGGTGGGGCTCGAAGGAGCGCGCCGAACGCACCGACAAGGTGAACCAGCTCTACCAGCAGAAGAACCCCGGCGTGACCGTCACGGGTGAATCGCTGGGCTGGAACGATTATTGGCCCCGCCTCGCCACGCAGACCGCCGGGCGCAACTCCGCCGACGTCATCCAGATGGACTACCGCTACATCTTCGAATATGCGCGCCGCGGTGCCCTCCTGCCGCTCGATGCCCATGTGGGGAAGAGCCTCGATCTTGGCGACTTCAGCAAAGCCGCAATCGACAGCGGCAAGGTCGACGCCAAGATCTACGG
>JBIOEK010000437.1:0-3704 GCA_044445925.1 Hyphomicrobiales bacterium | reverse complement strand
CTCCTGGACCATCCGCGGCGGCGACGAATACACGGAGCTCGGAGGCTTCAGCCAGGTCTGCGGGTTCGAGACGGGGCTCTACCTCAATCCGGGCCCTTGGCGCATCCCTTACCACCATCGCGGCATCCTGGATTATTGCGGGCGGCTTGGCGTCGCGCTCGAGCCGTTCATGCAGGTGAACTACAACGCCTATGTGCATAGCGGAAAGGCCTTCGACGGCAAGCCGCAGCGCTTGCGCCAAGTGCTGTCGGATTATCAAGGCGGCGTCGCCGAATTGCTGGCCAAGGCCGTCGATCAGGGCAGGCTCGACGATCCGGTGTCGCAGGAGGACAAGGAGCTCCTGCTCGAATCGCTGCGCGCCTGGGGCGCACTCGACCGCGATTTCACCTACCGGCGCGGCGAGCGCTCGAGCGAGCGGCGCGGCTACGACAAGGACCCGGGCGGAGGCCTCTCCGGCGACTGGACGGCCTCGCAGCCGGTCGCCATGAAGGACGTGCTGCAATCGAGGCTCTGGCGGCAGATCTTTCTCGGCAATGTCTACGAGTTCCAGTCCGCGATCTTCCAGCCGGTCGGCGGCATGGACATGATCGCCAAGGCCTTCGAGCGCGAGATCGGCCCCCTGATCGAACGCAACGCCAAGGTCACGGCCATCAGGCAGGACGAGAGGGGCGTGAGTGTCGCCTATGTGGATGCCAGGCGGGGCGGCGAGCCGAGGACGGCGAGCGCCGATTGGTGCCTGTGCACCATCCCGCTATCCGTACTGGCGCAGATCGACATCAATGTCGGAGAAGCCATGCGCGAGGCGATCGACGCCGTGCCTTACCTCGCCGCGACCAAGATCGGCCTCGAGTTCAAGCGCCGGTTCTGGGAGGAGGACGAGGCGATCTATGGCGGCATCAGCTTCACCGACCTGCCGATCCAGCAGATCTCCTATCCGAGCACGGGCTATGGCCGGCCGGGGAGAGGCGTCCTCCTCGGCGCCTATATGTTCGGAGCCTACGCCTATGAGTTCACCTCCCTGCCGCCGGCCGAGCGCATCGAGAAGGCGCTCGCATACGGCGCGCGGATCCATCCGCAATATCGCGCCGAATACGCAAGCGGCATGGCTGTGAGCTGGAGCCGGGCGCCCGGCGCTCTCGGCTGCTTCGGTTATTGGAGCCCCGAGGCGAGACGACAGCACTACCGCAATCTCTGCGCCATCGACGGCCGCATCGCGCTCGCGGGCGAGCACGCATCCTATCTGCCGGCCTGGCAGGAGGGCGCGGTGCTGTCCTCGCTCGACGCGATCTCCCGCCTGCACAGGCGCGTGCTCGGAGGATGAGCGAGGCCTGCCGCCTTTCACCGGCCGACGGCCCTTGCCCGCAATCGTCAGGAAAGGATTGCCAGATGATCGCATCCCTCGACCAGGTCTTGCGCGCGGGCGCGCCCGGCTTCCGGCGCCTCTTCTCGCCCCTCTTGGCACTGCTCTTCCCGTTCCTCTTGGCTCTCCTCGCCTTCGGCGCTGCCGCATCGGCCCAGTCCTTCGCCGATCCCTACCGCATCACGGCGCGAGGCGGACAGGCGATCTACGAGGATTTGTGCCAGGGCTGCCATATGCCGGAGGGACGCGGCGCCGTGGGCGCCGGAAGCTTCCCGCGGCTAGCGGATGACGAGAAGCTCGCCGCCGGCGGCTACGCCGTCAGCGTCGTGGTGCGCGGATCGAAGGGCATGCCGGCCATGGGCTACATGCTCGACGACGAGCAGGTCGCCGCCGTCGTCAATTATGTGCGCACGCATTTCGGCAACAGCCATCAGGACGCGGTGAGCGCCGCCGACGCCAGGGGCGCGCGCGGCAATTGAGGAGGCTGCGGGCGGGCGTGGTTCGCGCCATGGCACGATGTCAGCTACGATCGTTTCGTGTCGCGCGGCAATGGAGCGCCCCGCGCCGCCCACGTGTGCATTTCGAATTGGGGAAATAGGTACGTGTCACCGAAATTCCGTATTTGTACCAAAGCTTTTGCCGCGGATGCGGCCTGATCTACTTTACAGGTGAAGGGCGCAGCCCCTCGTTCCGGACGTCACGCGCCGCTAGTCAGCGCCGTCCACGCCGCCAGAGAATCCATGTAGTCGCGCCAGCGCACGATCTTGCGGTTCTCGATAAAAGCGATCGAGACAAACCTGTTGTCGTAGGAGACGCCGGTCTTGAGTATCTTGCCGTGAACTTCGTATTCGAGGGTCACGACTTGACCATCCCCGGAAGGATGCACGGCCAGCGCATCGCCGCGCTCAAGGCGGATGCTGTTGCCGTACCCGGAATAGAGCGACATGAGGCCTGCCCGACCTCGCATTACCTCCGGCCAACCCGCCATGTGGTAACGAAATTCGAATAGGACGTCGTCGGCGAGTGTATCGAAATAGTGTTCGCCATCCGTGTATTTCGAGAGTCCTTCCATGACAACGGAGAAGAACGGATCGAGGGCGTGAAAGGCGCTATAGTCGTCTTTGGACATCTTCTGCTCCTAAAGGCGCTTCCGCAATGAGCCGGCGCGCGCCGCCGGTGGGGACGCATCCGGCTCTCCTGATCCGGCTCGATCGCCCAACCCAAGCGCGCACGCCTCCGCACCGGCAGCTCTCCCGCGAACCCGCATCGCCCATGTCCGAAATCCCCCAGCCTCCCACAACGCAACCGCCGCAAGCGGCGATCCCCATGTGTCGAGTTTGTCCCGCCCGCTCGCGTGCGCCCGCTGCCTCCCGCGTCAGAACGGGTTCCAGGTCGCCTCGGGGGTGAATTTGAGATAGCCGATATTGGCGCCGAGGCGGAAGCCCACGCCCGAGCGGATCGGCACCACGACGCTGTCGTTCGCAGCAAGAGCCGTCATGCCGAAGCCGCCCACGAAATAGGCCGAGCCGTTGACGCCGACATAGCGCGTGAACAGCGCCTCGACCGCCTTCAACCCATAGGCGAGCATCATGGTGCGCGCCCCGTCCCCGCCCCAATCGAAGCCGACCGACGGCCCCTGCCAGTAGACATGGGTGTCGCCCGCATTGCGCGTGAACAAGGTGCCCTCGCCGTAGCGCAGGCCGCCCACGAAGGCGCCGGAGGCTTCCTGGCCGAGGATGTAGCCGTTCGGCTGGCCCCAGCGCCGCGAGGCTTCCTCGACGAGCGAAGCAAGCCCCCGCGACACCGAGCCGAAGAAGCGGTGGCCGCTATTGACGATCTCGCCGGGCTCGAAGGCCTCAGGAGCATCGGCGCGCGCGCTCTGCGGGCTCAGCAGCAAGGCCGGAGCCGCGAGCCCCGCCGCCAGCGATGCCGCTCCGCGCAGGAGCAGGCGACGATCCAAGGGCGCGGCCCCGGCGGGTCCTTGATGCAGCGGGCGTTCCGACATGGTGAGCTCTCCTTGGCCGCGAGCGCCGCGAGCTTGCGAATCGAGCAATTCTCGCTCTCGACTGTGGCGAGAGACGGGCGCGGCCCGGAAGACGGGCGCGCCAGGGTTAACGTCATGTTACCGATCTTATTCATCTCGACGCCGGAGAGGACGGCTCAAGGCGGAACGGCGGCGCCCTTGCGCAGGCGCTCGAGGAGCGGCCGCAGGGCCGGATCGCCGATGGCGACAAAGGGGGGCGCCTTAAGCGCCGAGGTGCCATAGCGGATGGTCTCGCCCGCGAGCGTCAGCACGGCGCCGCCCGCCGCGCTCAGCAGCGCGTCGCCGGCGGCGATGTCCCAT
>JBIOEK010000436.1:0-3730 GCA_044445925.1 Hyphomicrobiales bacterium | reverse complement strand
CCTTCAGCCCCGGCACATGCGCGAACCAGGCTTCGAGGCTCTGGCTGTGCTGGGCGGCGGCGCCGGTGCCCGAGCCCGAGGGGAAGCGCATCACCAGCGGCACCGAGACCTCGCCGCCCAGCATGTAGCGGATCTTGGCGGCCTGGTTGACGATCTGCTCCATGGCGAGGGTGGCGAAGTCCGAGAATTGAAATTCGAAGATCGGGCGCATGCCGGCGAGCGCCGCGCCGACCGCGACGCCGGCGGCGCCGAGCTCCGAGATCGGCGTGTCCATCACCCTGTCGGCGCCGAAGCGATGCACGAGATCGCCCGTCACCTGGAAGGCGCCGCCATAGACGCCGATATCCTCGCCCATCAGGAAGACGCGCTCGTCGGCCTCCATGGCGATCGCCATCGCCTCCTGGATCGCCTGCGCGTAGCTGAGCTCGCGGACGGGGGCGTTCATGCGGGGAGGCCCGACGAACGAGCGCGTCCCCTTCTCCCGCTTGCGGGAGAAGGTGCCCCCGAGGTCACGAGGGGGCGGATGAGGGGCGTTGATGCCGAGCCGAGCCCTCCCTCATCCGCCTCGCTGCGCTCGGCACCTTCTCCCGCAAGCGGGAGAAGGAAGAGGTCTCCGCCCTCAATCCGAATAGACATAGCGCGTCAGCTCTTCGATGCGGGGCGCGGGGCTCGCCTTGGCAAACTCGATGGCCTCGGCGATCTCGCTTTCCACATCGGCGCGACTGGCCTCGATCTCCTCGGGCGAGGCGAGGCCAAGCTGCGTGAGCTCGAGCTCGAGGGCGCGGATCGGGTCGCGCGCCTCCCAGGCCTCGATCTCCTGCTTGCTGCGGTAACGATTGCGGTCCGAGCGCGAATGGCCGCGAATGCGATAGGTCTTGCTCTCGATCAGGGTCGGGCCCTCGCCGTCGCGGGCGCGCTCGACCGCGTCGTAAGCGGCCTGCGCCACCTCGGCGAAGCGATTGCCGTCGACGATGACGCCGGGCATCGCATAGGCGCAGGCGCGCTCGGCCACGTTGGCGACCGCCGTCGAGCGCTCGGTCGAGGTCGACATGCCGTAGCCGTTGTTCTCGCACACGAAGATGACGGGCAGCTTCCAGATCGAAGCGAGGTTGAGCGCCTCGTGGAAGGCGCCCTCATTGTTGGCGCCGTCGCCGAAGAAGGAGACCACCACCGATCGGCGTTTCTGCTTCTTCATGGCGAGCGCCACGCCGACCGCGATCGGAATGCCCCCGCCGACGATGCCGTTCGCCCCGATATTGCCCTTCGACACGTCGGCGATATGCATCGAGCCGCCGCGGCCGCGGCAATAGCCGTCCTCCTTGCCGAAGAACTCGGCGAACATGCGCCTGACCTCGGCGCCCTTGGCGATGCAATGGCCGTGCCCGCGATGCGTCGAGGTGATGTAGTCGGCGTCCGAAAGCGGCATGCAGGCGCCGACCGCGCTCGCCTCCTGGCCGATCGAGAGATGCATCGTGCCATGCACCAAGCCGCGCATATAGGCGTCCTCGGCGCTCTCCTCGACGCGGCGGATGAGCTGCATCTTGCGCAAGGCGGCGCGCGCCGCCTCGGCCGACAGGCGCCGGTAGATCGCGGGCCTGTCGTCGCCGTGCGCGGCGCGGCCCCGCTCCTCGCCGATCGCAGGCGCTTCCCTGTCGCGCAAGTCGAGCTGATCGACGGCCATGCTCATCGGCGCACCCCGGCTGCTCGCCGATGCCCGGCCGGCACGAAGCGCGCATCGGATTGATCGAGGCGGCGGCGCGTCTGCGTCACCACCAGGCCGTCATCGGGCAGGCAATTCTCGTAGGTGAGCTGCTCGCCCTTGCGGATCGGCTTCACCACCTTGGCGGCTTCGGCAAGACCGAGCGGCAAGGCGCCGTCGTCGCGCGCCTCGATCCAGCTCATGGCGAAGCCGCGATAATCGCGCTCGCCGATCTTGCCGAGCCTCTCGCCCGAGGCGAGGTCGCGCTTCGCCAGCGCCGTGCATTCGGCGACCGGAAAATCGAGCGGCTGCAGATCCGGGCGCCCATGCATGACGGCCCGCGCCGCCGAGAGCGGCGTCTCGAGGCTCGTCAGGTGATAGGGCCGGAAGAGCGCGTAGCAGGGCCCGGTCCCGACCTTGAGATCGGTCATGCGCTCGGCGACGCGGTCATGGCGCGGCTTGACGATGCAGAACACGCCGGGCGCCACCCCCTTGCCGATCGAGTAGTCGACGACGCCCGATCGTGTCAGGATGCCGCCATCCGCCTTGGTCGACAGCACAAGCGCCAGCTCCTCGCGCGTTGCCGAGGGGCCGTGCATGCCCGGCACGTCGGGGACGAGGCCCGTGGCGTTGGCGACGGCGACCATCTCGACCATCGTCTTCGAGCCGTCGACGAACTCGGTGAGCATGCGGGCATTCATGTTGCGCGCCCGAGCCTCGGCCTCATATTCCTCGGGCATGGCGTCGAACTTCAAGGGGTTGTTCTTGCCCTTGCCGGCCGCCACGATCTCGAAGCCGAGGCTCTGGGCAAAGCCGATGAGCTCGAGCGTCGCCGCCGGCTCGTCGCCGGCAGCGCCCGTATAGACGATGCCGGCTTTCCTCGCCTCTTCCTTCAGGAAGCGGCCGACGGTGATATCGGCCTCGACGTTGAGCATCACCACATGCTTGCCGTGCCGCATCGCCTCGAGCGCCACCAGCGTGCCGATATTGGGGTTGCCCGTGGCGTCGATCACTACGTCGATCCGCCCGGCCGAGCACAGCGCCTCGAAGCTTTCGGTGACCGCGATCTTGCCGGTTTCGATGGCGCGGTCGATTTCGGAGGCGGCCTCGGCCCGCACGATATCCTCGAGCGCATGGCCGGCCATCAGGGCCGCGTCGATCGCCGCCCGGGGGTGCAGCTCCGAGATCGCGCCGATGCGCAGCCCGGTCATCAGCGCCACCTCGACGACGATGTCGGTGCCCATCTGGCCCGCACCCGCGAGCCCGATCGTGATCGGCCCATGCCGCTCCGCATAGGTTGCGATCTCAGCCGCGAAGCCGATCTGGGCGATAGCGTTGCTCATCAATCCCTGGCCCCCGGCTGCCGTGGTCGGCATGTACATTTGTAATTGGAAATGCCGGAATGTGCAATACCCTCCGCGGCGCCCTGCACGGCTCGGAGTTCAGATTAATGGCCGGCGTTGGCGCCTCTTACCTCTCCTGCAAGGGGGGTCGTCACGTGCTTGGTCGGCGAGAGATGTGTGCGTCAAAACCGCACATCCCGTCACCAGGGCGAACACGGTTCGCCCGACCAGAAAAGCAGCCAACTAAGGCAACCGATTCGAGCCGACTGGCGAAGCGTCGGGGCGATAGGCACCGATTGCATCCGGCTTACTTCCGGAAGCGGGTCTTCTCGGTCAGCTGGGGCATCAGGTTCAAGGAACCCTTCATCTCGTAGCCGAGATCGAGCGAATCCTTCCAAGCCCACATGACCAGCTGCTCGGAGAAGGGCACCGCGCAGACCTCCTTGACGATCTTCTCCTGTGCCGATTTCCACAGGGCTTTCTGCTTGGCTGGATCCGTTTCCGATCTCGCCGCGTCGATCTCCTGGTCGGCGACCGCGCAATGAGAGAAGTTCGTTACCCCCGTCGGCGTATTCACGGTCGAGCGCGAGTGGAAGAACTGGGTGAGATACACGTCGGCGACCGGAAAGCGCGCCGCCTGATAGAGGGTAACTTGCGAAAGATCTTTGCGAATATTGGCCATGTAGGT
>JBIOEK010000435.1:0-3740 GCA_044445925.1 Hyphomicrobiales bacterium | reverse complement strand
TCTCCGGCGCGATCGACGGCGTGGCTGAGAATCTGACCTTGGCCATGGGTGGCGGCACGGGGCTCCTGATCCTCGCCGGCAATAACGGTTACACAGGTTTGACGACGATCAGCGCCGGTACCACGCTGCAACTCGGCAATGGCGGCACGGCGGGGTCGATCCCCGGCAACATCGTCGACAACGGCATCCTGATCAGCAACCGCTCGGATACGTTCACCCTCGGCGGCGTGATCTCGGGCGCCGGCGAGTTCTGGCAGAACGGTTCGGGCAAGACCATCCTGACCGGCGCCTCGACTTATACGGGGCCGACCAACATCAATGCCGGCATCCTCGACGTGAACGGCTCGCTCGTGTCGACGGTGAGCGTCAACAATGGCGGCACCTTGATGGGCAACGGCACGATCGGCGGGCTTGCCGTGAACGGCGGCGGCACGGTGGCTCCCGGCAACTCGATCGGCACCTTGAACGTTTCCGGCAACGTGGCCTTCGGATCGGGCTCGACCTACCAGGTCGAGATCAATGCGGCGGGGCAGGGCGACAAGATCGCGGCGACCGGCAAGGCGACGCTCACCGGCGGCACGGTGCAGGTGCTCGCCGCGAACGGCCTCTATACGCCGGCCTTGCGCTATACCATCCTCACCGCGAACGGTGGGGTATCGGGGACCTTCGCGCAATTGGCGGTCAGCTCCAACATCACCTCTTTCGCCTTCCTGACGCCGGCCCTGAGCTATGACGCCAACGACGTCTTCCTCGGCTTTGCTCAGACGGCGACCTTCCAGTCAGTGGCGCTGACCCGCAACCAGGCCTCGACCGCGACCGCCATCCAGGCCCTTGGCTTGGGCAATCCCATCTTCAACGCGGTCGTCGGCCAGACGGCCGCGGGCGCGCAGCAGGCCTTCGATGCGCTCTCGGGCGAGATCCATGCGAGCGCGGTGACGGCCGCCCTCGAGGACCAGCGCCTACCGAGGGAAGCCATCCTCGACCGCTTGAGCCAGCGCCCGCTCGACACCTCCTGGCTTGGCGTCGCCTCGACCATGACGGGCGCCTATGCGGCGGACCTGCCCTCGCGCAAGGGGCCGGCTCTCGCTCCCGTCGATGTGCAGATGTATCGGCCGCGCCTTTACGGGCTCTGGGGCCAGGGCTTCGGCGATTGGGGCCGCACCGGGAGCGACCACAACGCCGCGAAACTCACGCGCGACACGGGCGGCTTCATCATCGGCGCCGATGCCGCCGAGCACGCCTGGGGCGGCACCGTCAGGCTCGGCCTCGCCGGCGGCTACACGGATGACAGCCTGAAGGTCCAGGCGCGCAACTCGAGCGGCGATTACCAGTCCATCTTCGGGGCGCTCTATGGCGGGGCGAGCTTCGGGGCGATCGACCTCAAGGCGGGCGTGATCGGGGCGACGACCGACACCCATACGAGCCGCTCCATCATCTTCCCCTTCTTCGCCGACACGGCGAGCTCGAGCTATGGCGGCTCGGCGGCGCAGGCCTTCGCGGAAGCTGGCTACCTTCTGCCCTTCCATGGGACTCTCTGGTCCTATGTGCCGGGCCTTTCGAGCCTGAGCGTGAACTACGAGCCCTTCCTGCAAGGCGCCCTCATCCATCTCGACCAGAACCGCTATGCCGAGACGGCGCTGACGCCCGCGGGGCTCGTTGGACCCGCGCGCGGATATGACCTCGGCACCACGACATTGGGTCTGCGAACCGAATACAGGCTCGCGAGCCTGCCCGGCTTCACCTTGCGCACGCTGATCGGCTGGCGGCATGCCTATGGCGATGTGCGCCCGAGCGTGGTGCAGAGCTTCGCGGGCTCGTTCGGGACCTTCACGGTCGCGGGCGTGCCGATCGACCGCGACGCCCTCGCCTCCGAGACCTCGCTCGACTACGCGGTCTCCTCCATGGTCACGGTCGGCCTCTCCTATTCGAGCCAGATCGGCCGCAAGGCCTCCGACAACGCCTTCAAGGGCAAGGCCGAGATCAGCTTCTAGCGCATGATGGCGAGCCGTTGCGGCTGTTGCGGCTAGCCTGTGCGGCATTGGCTTGGTAGTGTCCGGGCTCGTCCGGCAACGCTTCGCATGGCCTCGAAGCTCACCGGGAGCTTTTCGATTGGAGAGAGAGATGCGAACCGCGATCTGCATCGGCCTGAGCATGATGCTCGCCGGCTGCGTGACGGCGCAGCGACAAGAGAGCCCCGAGCAATTGAAGGCGAGGTCCGAGCAAGCCACGGCGGCTTGCCGCGCCCAACCGCTCACGAGCTATGTGGCGCGCGCTCAATGCCTCAATGACGCTGCGATGATCGCCGCCTCGACGTCCGCAAATCCCGATTTGCTCCAACGCGCCCTGGCGGCGCGGCTGCTGGTCGCCCAGCGAGTCGACGCTAAGCAGCTGACGCCGGAGCAAGGCGCGAAGGAATATGCGAGGACCGAGTCGGAGCTCTCCGCCGAGGCGCAGAAGCGGCAAGCCGCGAATGGCGAGTAGGCTTCCAAGTAGGCTTCAAGGAGCGAGCGAGGGCTCTTGGCGCTTCTCGATCGTCCCCGCGAAGCCTCGCAGATGCGAGGCGACGGCCGCGGTCGCTTCGAGATAGATCATGTGCCCCACGCCTGACAGGAGCGCGAGGCGCGTTCCGGCCGCGTCCGATCTCGCGAGGCTCGCGGCCTCGACGCGGCGCGCCATCGCGGGCGGAGTGATGGCGTCCTCCCCGCCGCAAAGGACGAGGCAAGGCAGCCGCGTTTGCGCGACATCGTCGAGGAGGCGTCCCGAGGCCAGCATGCGCGCGGCCTGGCCATAGCCCGGCTGGCGCATCGTCGCCATGGTGGCGGCTAGCTCCTTCACGAGCTCTGGGCAAGCCGCGGGATCATGGACGAGCTGCGGGGAGCGTCTTTCCGCATAGCCTGCGGGACCGAGCTCCTCGAACTTCTCGAGCCGGGCGCGGGCCGCGTCGGGCATCGGCCCGCCGCGCGGCGCGCCGAAGCCCGGCGCCGGCGACATCAGCACGAGGCCGCTTAGACGCTCGCCGAAATGCCTCGCATGGCTCGCCGCGATCAGCGTGCCGAGCGAATGACCGACGAGGATCGCGCCCTCGATCTTAAGCTCAGCCAGCATCGCCTCGAGTGCCTGCGCGTAGTCGAGGGCGAGCGGCCACTCCTGCGCGAGCGGCGGAGACGGCCCATATCCCGGCGCGTCCCAGGCGATGACCTCGTCTCGCGGATCGAGCGCCTCGATCAGCGGCACGAAGGATCGAGCCCTGCTGCCGATGCCGTGCAGCAGAACGACGGACATGCCTTGGCCGGGGCGATGCAGGAAGGAGACGCCATTCTCGGCGGTCCAGCGGCGAAGCGACTGCAGGTTGCACCTCCATTGACTAAAGCATCATTTCGAAGAACTCGCCCCGCAAAGGCCGGGTGGGAACCGCGCATGGAACAAGCTTCGACAAGAGGGACGTGGCGTCGCAGCGATCCGATGCCGAGCGGTGACGCTTCCGGGGCAAGCTTGGCAGACATGCGAGCTCACGGCCCCTCGACCTTCGCCGCGTCGATGATCCGCAACTGCGTGCGTTCGCTCCCGCCCCAGCGATCGATCGACAATGTTCCAGCGACATGCAGCTTGGCACCGCGCGCCTCGAGCAGCGCCAAGCCTAGCTTCTCCTGCGCGGCGCGGAAGGCGATGGCGCCGATATTGGCGCCGTCGCCGGAGCGCAGACGCAACCGCACATGCGAGCTCCCGACGATGGCGGCATC
>JBIOEK010000434.1:0-3748 GCA_044445925.1 Hyphomicrobiales bacterium | reverse complement strand
CGTGCAAGCCGGCGAGATCGATCCCGATCAGGTTCACACGCCAGGCATTTTCGTGCAGCGCATCGTGCATGTGCCGGTGGTCGGGGCAAAGCGCATCGAGCATCGCACCACGCGCAAGCGGCCGGCGGCCGCTTGATGCCGGAGGAGGAGAGAAATGGCCTGGACCAGGGAACAGATGGCGGCGCGCGCGGCGAAAGAGCTGCGGGACGGCTTCTACGTCAATCTAGGCATCGGCATTCCGACGCTCGTCTCGAACTACATTCCCCATGGCATGAGCGTCGTCTTGCAGAGCGAGAACGGCATGCTCGGCATGGGCCCCTTTCCCTATGAGGGCGAGGAGGATGCCGACCTGATCAATGCCGGCAAGCAGACCATCACCGAGCTGCCGATGACGAGCTATTTCTCGAGCGCGGATTCCTTTGCCATGATCCGCGGCGGCCATATCGATCTGTCGATCCTGGGCGCCATGCAGGTAGCCGAGAATGGCGACCTCGCGAATTGGATGATTCCCGGCAAGATGGTGAAGGGCATGGGCGGCGCCATGGACCTCGTGGCCGGCGTCAAGAAGGTCGTCGTTGTCATGGAGCATGTCTCCAAGGACGGGCCGAAGCTGCTCAAGCGCTGCGACCTGCCTCTGACGGGCCAGCGCGTCGTCGATCTCGTGATCACCGATCTCGGCGTCTTCTCGATCGACAAGCATGGCAAGGGCGGCATGCGCCTGATCGAGCGTGCCGACGGCGTCTCGCTCGACGAGATCCGCTCGAAGACGGAGGCTTCCTTCACCGTCGCCGAACAGGCCAAGGCCGCCTGAGGGCGGCACGGCCGTGGCCAGCTTCGCTCGACGCGGAGAGGCGGCGCGGCGGCCCTCATGGGCCGCGCGCGAAGTCGCTTGCGCCTCGGTGGCGCTCACCTCGCCGCCGCTCGAATGACGACGCTGAGCGAAACGAGGCGGGAACCGGCGCGCGCGCTTGCGAGCCTCGAGGCCGTTCCCTGGCAGCCGATCGTGACGATTGTGATCGCGGTCTTGGTCGCGGCCGTCGCCCTCGTCGGGCCGCGCCTCGTGTCGCGCTCCTTCCTCGCCTCCCTGCTCGAGCAACGCCTCTGTCCGGGGCTTGATATCGAATGCCGCGTGACCGGACCCATCCATGTGCGACTCCTCCCCTATCCGGTGATCGAGGCAAAGGCGCTGACGCTCGCTGCGCCCGGGCGAAAGATCACGATCTCCGCCGCTCAGGCGGTGGCGGAGCTGCGCGCCCTGCCGCTCCTCCTCGGCCGCCTCAGCGTCAACCATCTCGACCTCGTGGGAGCCGCGATCGATGTCGCCGCCCCTGAGGGCGGGATGCGGCTATTTGCTTCGGCGGATGGTGCAGGCACCGCCCTCATGGACGCGGTCATCGCGGCCGACCGCGCGGGCGATCGGCTGACGAAGATCAGCCTCGATCGCTCGCGGATCGTCCTTCACTCGCAATCCGCAAGGCACGACCTCGCCGTCGAGGCGCTATCGGGCTCGGCCGCCTGGCCGCAAGGCGGGGGGGAGCTCTTCGCCCATTTCGCCGGCTTCATCGGCGGCGAAGCCGCCACCTTGCGCGTCGAGGGCCCAAATCTCGCCGATCTGGCCCGCACCGAAGGTTCGCCCGTCTTCGTCAATGCGATCTTCGGCGAGGATTGGCTTTCCTATAAGGGGCGCCTGGTCAAGGCGCCGGACCTGGTCGCGGCCGGCGTCTTGGAGGCGATCCTGCCCTCGGCGAGGCGCCTGGTGAAGCCGTTGCGTGAGGTGAGCTGGCCGTCCTGGCTGCCCGACGCCGCGCTGCATATCGGGGGCCAGGCCTTCGTCACCAGCCGGGGAATCGACTTCGAGAACGCCGAGTTCATGGTCGGCCAGTCGCGCTTCGCGGGCGGGATGTCGCTACGCATGACGGCCGACGGGCGACCTTCGCTTTCGGGGACGATCGCCGCGCCGCTGATCGAGCTTGGCGATCTGCCGGCCCTGCGGCCCGAGGAGGTCGCCCTTCCGAGCTTCGGCCGCCTGCCGGATCTCGATCTGCGCATGTCGGCTCGTCGCGTCACGATCGCTGGAATGAGCATCGACGCGGTCGCCGCCGGCCTGATCCTCGCCGACCGGCGTCTCGACCTGACGCTGTCGCAGGGGTCTGCCGACGAATCCGGCGTCAAGTTGCGTGTCGTCGCGACGCCCGACCCGCAAGGCGTGGCGGTCAGGGTGCAGGCTTCCTCGGATAAGATCGATATCGGATCGATCGTGTCGGGCTTCTCGGTACGTCCGGCCTTGACGGGAACCGGCAGCTTCACCCTCTCGCTCGAAGGCCGCGGCGGCGATCTCGGCCGGCTCCAACGCTCGCTCGCCGGCAAGGCGTCCTTGCAGATGAAGAAAGGCGCGCTGACGCTGGCGCTCGAGGGGGAGCCCTTCACGTCGGTCGTAGAGGGCGGCGCTCCCGGGGAAGCCTCGGCGGCGGTCATTTCGCGGCGATTTCCCGAGGCGAGCTTCGCGGGCGTGGCCGAGCGCGGCATTTTGGCGTTGACGGAGGGGCGGATCGGAGAGGGCGCCGCCCAGATCCTCGTCGGCGGCAAGCTCGATCTCGCCGAGCGCAGCATCGATATGTCGCTCGGCGGAGCGGGCGAGGCGCCGGCGGAGACCCCCTGGCGCCTGCGCGCCACCGGCCCCTGGTACGCGCCGACCCTGTGGCGGCAACCCCAGGCAAGCAAGTGACGAGGGCATGACGGAGAGCCCGCACGCTGCAGCCTCGGTCTTCGATCGCTTCGAGCGCGTGGTCGATCCGACGCTCTATCAGCCGCTGCCCGAGGACGACTTCATCGGCATGACGGATGTGGTCAACTCGACCCAGGCGATCGTGGATGGACGCTACAAGGCCGTCAACATGGCGGGCGCCGCGGCGATCACCGCCGTGATGAACGCCGTGCCCGGCGAAAGCTTCCCCTTCGTCTTCGGCGGCGACGGGGCGACGCTCGCCGTGCCCGCGCGGCACGCGGCCGATGTCCGCCGGGCGCTGGCGCTGACCGCGGCCTTTGCGCGCGACGAGCTCGGGCTCGGCCTGCGGGCGGCGCTCGTCCCCTTATCGGCGATCCGGGAGGCAGGCGGCGATGTGCGGCTCGCCTGGTTCCAGCCTTCGCCCGAGATCCGCTATGCCATGTTCTCGGGCGGCGGCTTGGGCTTCGCCGAGGACGCGATGAAGGCCGGTCGCTTCGCGATCGAGGCCGCGCCCCTCGGCCAAAGGCCGGATCTCACCGGGCTCTCTTGCCGCTACATGCCGGTTGCGAGCAAGAACGGGGTGATCTTGTCCCTCATCGTCAAGCGCGGCCTCAAGGCGAGCGAAGCCGAGTTCGCTGGCGCCGTCACGGACGTGCTCGCCATGCTGCACGCGCTCGATCGCGACGGCCATCCGGTGCCGGCCGAGGGGCCGCCGGTGCGCTGGCCTCCGCAAGGCCTCGAGCTCGAGGCCCGCGCCTCGCGACGCACCGAGTCGCTCGCCGCGCGCCGGCTCAAGCTGCGTCTCATCGGAGTCTTGTCCTGGCTCATCTTGAGGACGGGCATCAAGGTCGGCGGCTTCGACCCTGCCCATTACCGGCGCCAGACGACGCAGAACACCGATTTTCGCAAATTCGACGACGGCTTGCGCATGACCGTCGATTGCTCGCCGCAGACGGCCGACAGCGTCGAGCGTCGCCTCGGCGAGCTCAGGTCCCGCGGCGTGCTCAGCTTCGGCGCCTTTCG
>JBIOEK010000433.1:0-3756 GCA_044445925.1 Hyphomicrobiales bacterium | reverse complement strand
GCGGGCGCGACATCCCGGAGGATGTGCTCCGCACCACTGTCGCGGTGCGCGAATGCAGGCCTTAACGCGACCTTAAGCCACCCTCCCGCATGGTTTCGACGGGTCGATAGCGTAAGGCGCGACCCTTTGAAGCTCACTCGAATGGTCGCGAGGCCGCGTATCATGAGCAAACGCGGGAGCACGGTTCGTGCCCTTCGGAACCTGGGCACCAAGCGCCAGCGGCGACGCTCGACTGTCGAGCCGCGTGACGAGGCCCTTCGTTCCCAGAACCTGCGATACGCCACCGCGCTGAACAACATGTCCCAAGGCCTGTGCATGTTCGACCAGGACATGCGGCTCACGCTGTTCAACGACCGTTATCTCGAACTCTATGGCCTTTCTCCGCAGGTCGTGAAGCCAGGCGTGACCATGCGCGAGATCCTCGAACATTCGGTCGCTCTCGGGAACCATGCGCACACCACCGCAGAGGAGTTGCTGCGTCGATACCGCGTCGAGCTGGAGCGGCATGGCTCCTTGCAGATCGACCGCGATCTGGGCGACGGCCGCATCGTCGCGATCTCGCACAGGCCGATGGAAGGCGGCGGCTGGGTCGCGACCTTCGAGGATGTCACCGAAAGCAGGGCCCGGGAAAAGGCACTCCTCGAAACCCAGGCGAAAGCCGAGCGAGCGGAGAGCGAGGCCCGTGCCGCACATGCGCGCTTGCGTGAAGCCATCGAGATGCTTCCCGAAGCTCTGGTCTTCCTGGACCCCGACAAGCGTCTCGTCCTTTGGAACAGGAAATACGCCGAGCTCTATGAGGATATTGCAGATATTCTCGCGCCGGGCGTCAGTTTCGAGCATGTGTTGCGCGTCAGCCTGGCGCGCGGCGGCCACCCGGAAGAGATCGAGGACCAGGAGGCCTGGCTGGCTCATCGCCTCGCCCAGTATGAGAACCCGCAAGGCCCTCAGGAGCAGCGCTTCCGCGACGGGCGTTGGCTCCGACACGAAGAACGACGAACCTCCGACGGCGGCTCGATCGGCATGCGGATCGACATCACCGATCTCAAGAGGCGCGAAGAGTCGTTTCGGCTGCTGTTCGACTCAAACCCCATCCCCATGTGGGTTTGCGAGCCGACGAGCCATCGGTTTCTGGCGGTCAATGACGCCGCGGTGGCCCATTATGGCTACGCCCGAGAGCAGCTTCTCACGATGAGCGCGTTCGATCTCGATGACGAAGGGAAATTCGCCCCGGCCGAACCCATAGTCGAGAACGACGCTTCGCCAAATGACCCAAACCGGGTTTGGCGACATTTGAAGGCGGATGGCACAATCATAGAGGTGCTGATCTTCGCCAACGAGCTCCTGTATAACGGTGTTATTGCCCGCCTCGTAGCCATCGTGGACGTGACCGAACGTCTGCGGGCGCAAGCGCTCATAGCCCATATGGCGCAGCATGACGCGCTGACCGGCCTGCCGAACCGCATGCGCCTGAGAGCGAAGATGGAAGAGGCGCTCGCATGGGTTCGGCGGGGCGAAACCGTCGCGGTTCTCTGGCTCGATCTCGACAACTTCAAGACCGTGAACGACACGCTCGGTCATCATGTGGGGGATGCGCTGCTGAAGGCCGTCACCGAGCGTCTGCAAAGCTGCATGCGCGAGACGGACACGGTGGCGCGCCTCGGCGGGGACGAATTCGTCGTTCTTCAACCGGGACTCAAGCATGCCGAGCAGTCTAGTGCCCTGGCTAGACGGTTGATCGGATGCGTCGGCCAATCTTACATCATCGACGGCCATCAAGTCGACATCAGTGTCAGCATCGGCATCACCATCGGGCCGAACGACGGCCACGACGCCGACGTCTTGCTGAAGAACGCAGACCTGGCTCTCTATCGAGCCAAGACCGACGGTCGCGGCACCTACCGCTATTTCGAGCCGGAGATGGATGCGGTCTTGCAGCGAAGGCGGACGCTCGAGCTCGAGCTGCGCCGAGCACTCATCACGAAGGAGTTCGAGCTTTTCTACCAACCGCTGGTCAGTCTCGAGAGCGGCGATGTCATCGGCTTCGAGGCCCTCTTGCGCTGGCATCACCCGGAACGCGGATTGGTGGCGCCCGCCGAGTTCATTCCGCTTGCCGAGGAAATCGGCCTGATCGTTCCGTTGGGCGAATGGGTCATTCGACGAGCATGCGAGGAAGCCGCCGGCTGGCCGAGGAATGTCAAGGTCGCCGTCAATCTTTCGCCCGCCCAGTTCAAGAGCCGCACGCTCGTGCTCGCCGTGGTGTCGGCACTGGCGTCGTCGGGGCTGTCGGCTCACCGGCTCGAACTCGAGATAACGGAATCGGTCTTGCTCCGGGACAACGAGGCCAGCGTCGCACTGCATCAGCTGCGGCAAATGGGCGTGCGCATCGCGCTCGATGACTTCGGCACCGGTTATTCCAGCCTGAGCTATCTGCGTAGCTTCCCCTTCGACAAGATCAAGATCGATCGCAGCTTCGTGCAGGACCTATCCAGGAAGAGCGATTGCATGGCGATCGTGCGCGCCGTCGCGAGCCTCGGCGCGAGCCTCGGCATGATCACCACTGCCGAAGGGGTCGAAACGGAAGAACAGCTTCGCCAGGTTCGGGAGCAAGGATGCACCGAGTTCCAGGGCTATCTCGTCAGCCCGCCGATACGCGCAAGCGAGCTTGCGCCCTTCCTCGCGCGTGCTGGGGCCGAGCTGACCGCGGCCGGATGAATTCGCAGGTTTCGCTTCGCAAGGGCTCGATTCGCCAGTCCTAGAGCGAGATGCGTTCAGATTGAATCGACACAGAATAATCGAGGCACGATGAGAACGCAACAGGAACGAGGATCTCGGAAGTCGCGATTGCATTAGCGCCCCGATGTCTTTTCGTAGAAGGCGTTGCCGCCGGCCACCAGCACGTAATGCATGTTGCCGTAGTGAAATCTCAGGCCCGCCATGTGAAAATACATGGCGCCGGCGATCTTGGGGTGGCGCCTGCCGCCAAGAACCTGCTCGGCAATCCTCTCGACGCGTTCCATGTCGCGCCGCTCCATCGGCTTGGTGAGAATGCCTGCTGCGAATTGGCCGCGCTGACCGACGACGCCGCAGATCGTGCCCGGATAGGTGCCGGAATTGACCCTGTTCATCACGACGCTGCCGATGGCGAGAAGCCCATCGTCGCTGGAGCGGTTCGATTCGAAATACATCGCCCTGACGAGGCACTCCTTGTCCGTGGACGAGAAAGCGGCAGGCTGTTGCGCGGGGGCTTCGGCGATCTCGGTCGCGGGCGTCGTGGCGCAGCCGCCCAGAGCCAAGCTTCCAAGGGCCAAGCCGCAAAGTGCTAAGGCGATAAGGTGCGCCGGCGGCGCCGAGTTTCGGCGGCGATCGGGGTCATCCATCCGCGGGGCTCTCCATCGCCATTGCGGCCTTGCCGGCCGCAGCGCCTCTATCCCGCGCCGGACCTGTAGCACAAGAGCCGGGTTCATATTGTCGGCTGTGGCTTAATTTTGCGCTCATCCGTTCGTGATAGTGCTGCCGCGACTCGCGGGGGACGCTCATTGCAAGGCAAATGGCGCAATTCGGGAGGCGAACCAGGCAGGAGCTTGAGCCCACGCCCATGACGGACAAGCGCAAATTCCCCGCCGGCGGATTGTCCTTGGCGATCATCGCGGTGCTCGCCTTCCTCGGCGCCTTCGCGGCGCAGACATATTTTTCCCGGCCGCGCGGAGGCGCGATCTCGAGCTTATGGGCGGGCGGGCCCGCGCGACCCTAGAGCGG
>JBIOEK010000432.1:0-3764 GCA_044445925.1 Hyphomicrobiales bacterium | reverse complement strand
CGTCGCAATCGCTGGAAAACGTAAGTTTTCAGGGCCCAAATGTGAACCGGACCTAAAACAAAGAAGATAGAACTCCGTGTCGATTCGACCTGAACGCGTCTCGCCCTAGCCTTTCAGCTGGGCGAGCTGGCCGGCGGTGTCGCCCATTCCCCAATGCTCGACGAGCTTGCCGTCGGCGACGCGGAAAATATCGCAGGAGGTGAAGCGCAGCGATTTCCCGGTCGGCGGCACGCCGAGATAGATCCCTTGATGCGTCCCGGTATAGACGAAGCTCGCGGCGCAGCGATCCTCGCTCGCGACCAGCGCCTCGATTGAGACGGAGAGATCCGGGATGCCCTTGAGTCTCGCCGCGAAGAACCCGACCGTGCCCTGCTTCGGCGTAATCCCGGCCGGCGGCGCGGGAGCGGCGGCGCTCACCTGATGGTTGACGTAATCCTCTGCAATCAGCGCCGCGAAGGCTGTGATGTCATGGGCGGAGAGCGTCGCGGCAAATTGCTCGGCGAGCTCGCGCGGGGTTCGCGCCTGGGACAGCGCCGGGCGGGAGGCGGCAAGCTCGATGATTCCAACCCCTGCTCCAGCGGCCCCGAAAGCTGCAAGCATCGTTCTGCGGTCCATGATCTGTCCTCCGCCTCGAAAATCGCGCCGCGAATGGATGGATGCCGGAACAATTAGGTTCGGCTTCGCTTTCGCCGGGTCAACGGGACACGACCAAGCGGCGCATGTTCGGACCCTATGGCAACCCATCACGGATCGGCAATGTCCTTTCGCGGCCGTTCGTCCGCTTCTGGCGCTCTCACGCATGTGAGGCCTTAGATCGAGATTGGCTGATTCCTCCCCGCGACAAGAGCCGGCTTTCGCGCTACAGCACCGCCCATGAAAGTCGTTGCCACCACCACCCAGCTTGCTCATGTCTGCGAGCGCTTGGCGCAGCAGCCCTATGTCACGGTCGACACCGAATTCATGCGGGAGACGACCTACTACCCGAAGCTTTGCCTCATCCAGGTCGCTGCGATCGGGGAGGACCTGATCATCGATCCCTTGGCCGAAGGCCTCGATCTCGAGCCGTTCTTCGCTCTTTTGCGTGATGAACGGGTCGTTAAGGTCTTCCACGCGGCGCGTCAGGATATCGAAATCTTCTGGCACATGGCCAGGACGATCCCGAAGCCGCTCTTCGACACCCAGGTCGCCGCCATGGTCTGCGGCTATGGCGATCAGGTCGGCTACGAGCTGCTCGCCAATGACCTCGGCAAGGCCAAGATCGACAAGACGCAGCGCTTCACCGATTGGTCGCGCCGCCCCTTGAGCGAAGCGCAACTCAGCTATGCGCAGGCCGATGTCACCCATCTGCGGGCGGTCTACGAGGCGCTCGCCACGCAGCTCACGCTCAGCGGTCGCAAGAGCTGGCTCGCCGAGGATATGGCCGTGCTCGAAGCGCCGGGGACCTATGAGACGAAACCCGAGGACGCCTGGCAGCGGCTCGCCGGGCGTCTCAAGAAGCAGCGCGATCTCGGCGTTCTCATCGAGGTCGCGGCTTGGCGCGAGCGCGACGCGCAGAAGCGCGATGTTCCCCGCCAGCGCGTCTTGCGCGACGACGCGCTGATGGAGGTGGTGCAGGCGCGCCCCCAGAGCATGGAAGCGCTCGCTCGCCTGCGTTCGATCAGCCAGGGCCTCGAGCGCTCGCGAGCCGGCCAGGCGCTCATCGCAGCCGTCGAGCGCGGGCTGGCGATCGACACCAAGGCCCTGCCCCGCCTCGATCGGCGCGGACGCTCACCGCGCCATGATTCGACCGTCGAGTTCCTAAAGGTCCTACTGAAGATTGTCTCGCAACAGACTGGTGTGGCATCTAAAATCATTGCGACGGTCGGCGATCTCGATGCCATAGCCGAGGGGCGGGGCGAGCCGCATGCGGCTTTGACCGGCTGGCGCGGCGAGATATTCGGAAATCTCGCGCTTGCCGCAATTGCGGGCCGGCTCGGCCTTGCGCTCGAGGGAGGCGAGCCCAAGATCATCGCTCTGGATGCCAACGACGAGACGAGCGCGCAGCCACGCCAAGTGCGAGTAGCCTGATGCGAGTAGCCTGAGCACGAGGCTCGGTTTGGTGGTTGGAGGCGCAATCCTTGCTCTTTTGCTCGCCGGGATTGCGGTGAGTGCCTTCATGCCGCCCGAAGCCGCGCTACGCATCGATTTGGCGGGTCGATTCTCGCCTCCAGACGCGACGCATCCCCTCGGCAGCGACGAGCTTGGACGCGATGTGCTGAGTCGGCTGGCGCTCGGCGATGCGACGAACGTCTTCGTTCTTGCGGTGTTCATGGCGCCCGCCATCGCCTATATGCTGCGTCGCATCGACACGTCGCCGAGCGACCAGGGACGGACGGCCATGACGCATGCAAGACCGAGGGTATTTCCCCTCGCCCTGCTGGCGACCTCGCTTCTCGCCTGGGCCATGCTCCTCGAGAGCGCATTTGACGTCATGGGCCTTGGCGTGCGGCCGCCGCTGCCGAGCTGGGGAGCCATGCTGGCGGAGTTCAGCGATTACGCGCCCGGATTGTCGTGGCGAGCCATGCTTCCCGGTCTTTGCCTTGTGCTGACCGCAGTTGGCGCGTTCTTGCTCGGCGATGCATTTCAGCGGCGTGGACAGGCGTCATGGTGAGCGCGGAGGCGATCGAGCAAAGCCTGAAGCTGACCCCGCGCTTCGACGCGGCTGGCCTCCTCAGCTGCATCGCGGTCGACGCGGCAAGCGGCGAGGTGTTGATGCTTGCCCATATGAACGCCGAGGCGCTGCGGCGATCGATCGCGACCCGGCAGGCGTGGTATTGGTCGCGCTCGCGTCAGGAATTATGGCGCAAGGGCGCGAGCAGCGGCCAGGTTCAGACGATCGTGGAGATGCTCGTCGATTGCGACCAGGACGCGCTCTTGATCAAGGTGGAGGTCGGCGCCGATGGCGGCGCCTGTCATACGGGCCGCCATTCCTGCTTCTACCGCAAGGTCGCGCTTGGCGGCTACTCGGCCGACCCGCCGGCGCTCAGCATGAACGATTAACCGGGTGGCTCGTAAGATCAAACGCTTGTCGGGGGATGTGACGGCATCGGCCGATCCGGCTCGAGCCGAGGACCAGAGCCTCCTAGGCGGGGACGTTTCAGCGCAACCGCCTTCCGAGCCCGAGGGTGAGTCCATGTTTCGGAGTTTCAACGGCCCTCTCACCGCCGATCCGCCCCAGCATATCGAGCCGCCTTCCGAACGCGCGCAAGCGCGGCAAAGGCAAGGCCCCAAGCTCGGCTTGGCGCTTGGCGGCGGCGCGGCACGCGGCTGGGCCCATATCGGCGTGCTGCGCGCCTTGGACGAAGCGGGCATTCGCCCCGATATCATCGCCGGCACCTCGATCGGCGCCGTGGTCGGCGGCTGCTACGCCGCCGGCAAGTTCGAGGAGATCAGCGAATTCGCCGAGCAGCTCACGCCGGCCAGGGTGCTGGCGCTGCTCGACGTCCATGTCGGATCCGGGCTGATCTCCGGCGACCGCTTGGGGCGGCGTCTCACCGAAAGCCTATCGGGATGGCAGATCGAGAAACTGCCGTTGCGCTTCGCGGCCATCGCCACGGACTTCAATACGGGCCATGAGATCTGGCTCACCAGGGGTGGGCTCACGGAGGCCTTGCGCGCATCCTATGCCTTGCCCGGCATTTTCGATCCGCGCCGTGTCGGGGGCCGCTGGCTGATGGACGGCGCCCTGGTCAACCCCGTTCCGGTGACCGCGGCGCGCGCACTGG
>JBIOEK010000431.1:0-3776 GCA_044445925.1 Hyphomicrobiales bacterium | reverse complement strand
TCGCGGCACTCGCCGGTATCTCGAGCGAATTTCGGTTGCATCCGCCGCCGTCGTGCGGATTCGAGATATATTAAGCATTCAAGCGTTTGGTCGCCGCGCCGACAAGCCGAAGAACCGAATATCAATCTATTTCAGCCATGGTTTCCCCAATAACGCGCCACAAAGGCGCGAAGCCTGATGACGGGGACGGCTCTCATGTTGAGTATTTCATCCGGCCTTGCCGGATTGATCGCGGCCGTTTGCGTGCCGGTCGCGATCTCTCTCGCGGTCGCCACGTTGTTATTGTTGCACGACCTGCGCCGGACCGACCGGCAAGCTGCCGCCCGGGGGGGCGAGATCGAGCGCCTCCGCGACGAGATTTGGCAGGCGCGCGAGAGCGAGGAACGCTTCCGCAGCTTGATCGAAGGACAAAACGACATGATCCTTCGCCGCGACCAGGAGGGCAGGGTCGTCTATGCGAATGCGGCATTCCTCGAGGCGGCCGGGCAGGACGAGACGATCATCGGATCGCGTTTCGCGCTCGTTTCGGTCAGCGTCAGCGAGGCCCTCCTGACCGCGGATGGGGCGCGCAGCTTCGACCAGGAGATCGAGACCGGAAAAGGGCGGCGCTGGCTGTCCTGGGTCGAGACCGTGGTGCGCGAGGCCGATGGGCGGATGCTCACCCAATCGGTCGGTCGTGACGTCACGGAGCGGCGCCAGGCCGAGCAGGCGATCTCCGGCGCGCAGCGCAAGGCCGAGGCCGCGAGCGCGGCCAAATCGCGCTTTCTGGCGACGGTGAGCCACGAGCTGCGCACGCCTCTCAGCGGGGTCATGGGCATGGCCGATCTCTTGATCGATACGGGGCTCACGCCCGAGCAGGCAACCTATGCGCGCGCTGTGAAGAGCTCGGGCGAATCGCTGCTCTCCCTCATCGATGAAATCCTGGACTTCTCCAAGATCGAATCCGGCAAGCTCGAGCTCGCCCACGAATCATTCGATCTTGCGGCTTTGGTCGAGGGTGTCGTGGAGCTCCTGGCGCCGCGTGCCCAGGGCAAGAGCCTCGAGATCGCGAGCTTCATCGCGCCGCGCACGCCGCGCCAATTGACCGGCGACGTCGCGAGATTGCGCCAGATCCTGTTGAACCTCGCCGGCAACGCCGTGAAGTTCTCAGACCATGGCGGAGTCGGCCTGTCTGTCTCGATATCGCCCCAGGGACGCACGGTATTCAAGGTCGCGGATACGGGCGAAGGGATAAGCGCCGACCGCCTGGAACGCATCTTCGAGGAGTTCGAGCAGGGCGAAGGCGCAAGCGCGGGGGCAGGCCTTGGCCTTTCGATCTCGCGCCGGCTCGTCGAGATGATGGGGGGCACGCTCAGCGTCGAGAGCACGCTCGGCTGCGGCTCGACCTTCATCGCCGAGATTCCGCTCGCCGCCGTCATGGAGCAACCGGTGCCGAGGCGCTCCTTCCCGCCCGGAAGCCGTGCTCTCGTCGTCGCGCGCTCGCCCTTCGAGGCCCCATACCTCTGCGAGAAGCTGCGCGAGCTCGGCTTCGACGTCGATCAGGCGGGCAGCGGGCCGGACGCGCTGGCGCTGCTCGCCAATTGCGCGCCTCCCGAGCTCCTCGTCGTCGATGCGGCGATCGGCGAGGACGCCGCGCGCGCCATCGCGGCGCGGGCAAACGAGCTCGGGGCCTCATCGCGCCTCATGCTGCTGTCGCCATTCGAGCGCCGCCAGTTCGGCGCGCCGGGCGCCTTCGGCTTCGACGGTTATCTCGTCAAGCCGATCCGCGAGCGCTCGCTCAAGGCGCGCCTGTTCGACCCGATCGCCCGGGAACCGCAAAACAGAGAGAGCGTCGAAGCCGCCGCGAAGATCGGAACGCGCACTCAGCTGCGCGTCCTGCTCGCCGAGGACGACGAGGTCAATGCGCTCCTGGCGACGCGGCTGTTGGAGCGCGCCGGCGCCGTGGTCGAGCGCCACCATAATGGGGTCGCGGCGCTCGAGGCGGCCTTGGGCAGCGTCGAGGGCAGGCGGCCCCCATTCGATCTGGCGCTCCTCGACATCCGCATGCCCGGCCTGGACGGCAACGAGGTGGCGCGGCGGCTGCGGCGCGAGGAGGCGCGGCTGAAGCGCGCCCCGTTGCGGCTCGTGGCGCTCACGGCCAATGCCTTTCCGGAGGATCGCGCCACGGCGCGCGCCGCGGGCTTCGACCTGTTCCTGGTGAAGCCCGTGCTGCGAGAGGACCTGCTACGCCTGCTGTCGCAAGACATGGTGACGAGCAAGGTGGCTTAGATCGAGGCCTTGCGCATTCCGGACGCGACATGCGCGATCTGGATGGATCAGGAGGCCTCGTCTGGCTTATCCTCACGATGTGGGCGGAGCGCCTCAAGCGCTCGATCCCCGTCAACCGGAGGAGGCGATCATGGCAGGGCTGGAGAAGGGGATCACGCGCGAGGGCCAAGGTTATTCCGGCAAGAGCTGGAATATTCTCGGCCAGCTCTATTTCCCGAAGGCGGTCTGCGAATCGACCTTCGCATTCGAGACGAACAGCCTGCCTGGCCAGCACGTTCCGGTTCATATCCATCCGACGCAAGACGAATTCATCCTGGTGCAGGAAGGCGTTCTCGACCTCAAGCTCGACGGCGTCTGGGTAAAGGCAAAGGCCGGGGATCTGGTCCGCCTGCCGCGCGGCATTCCCCATGGCTACTTCAACAAGTCCGTCAAGCCCGCCCGGGCATTGTTCTGGGTGTCTCCGTCGAGGATGCTCGAACAGCTCTTCGACAATCTGCACAATGTGCCCGATCCCTTGGAGGTCGTGAAAATATCGGCGCGCCACGAGGTCGATTTCCTGCCGCCCGAGGCGAATGCCTGAAGGCGGCCGTCATGGTCGTCCAGGCGGCTTGACGCTGGACCATTCCCCTCGGAAGGGCACTCGGGGCTCGATCGGCGCTGACCGTTGCATCCATCGATGATGTTGATCTTGGCGACTTCCTGACGCCATCGATCCCGCTTGGCGTCGCTTCGTCGTCATCTTGACGTCATCTCGGCGTGTTGGCGTTTGCGGACGGGAATCGCAGGGGCAAGATAACAAGTGGGCAAGGGCCGATCCTTACTGGCGTCGAGGCCGTTTTGGGGCATCATCCCGCGCGAACGCAGCCTCTCATCGCCGCTCGCCGGACCTGGGCTCGCTTTGCGGCGCATGGGCGCGCCGGATGGGCTGGTGCGGCTGGCGCTGAGCCCGGCCGTCGCCTCGAGGGCCGCCGGCAAGAGCTTTCGCGATTGGCGCCTGGCGCGCGAGAGCGAGGTTCTGGGGCGCCTCGGCCCGCTCGAAGTGCGCCTTTCCCGCGATGCGCGGGAATTGCGCCAGGCGCAACGCTTGCGCTTTCGGGTCTTCTACGAGGAGATGTCGGCGCTCGCCAACCCGATGGCGGCGCTGCTGCGGCGCGACATCGATCGCTTCGATCGCCTCTGCGACCATCTCCTTGTCGTCGATCGGGATGCGCGCTCGCCCTTCGGCATGGTCGGCGGATCGAAGGTGGTCGGCACCTATCGGCTGCTGCGCCAGCAGGTGGCCGAGGAGGCTTTCGGTTTCTACACGGAGGGCGAGTTCGATATCGGGCCCCTGATCGCTGCGCATCGCGATCAGCGCTTCCTCGAGCTCGGCCGGTCCTGCGTGCTCGCCGATTATCGCGACAAGCGCACGCTCGAGCTCCTCTGGCGAGGCATCTACGCCTATATCCGGCGGCATGGGATCGATGTCATGATGGGCTGCGCCAGTCTCGAGGGCATCGATCCCGCGG
>JBIOEK010000430.1:0-3790 GCA_044445925.1 Hyphomicrobiales bacterium | reverse complement strand
GCTCTTCCTCGCCGGCATCGGCGCCGGCATTCTGCTCGTCGCGCTGTTTGCCTGGTATACGGGGGTGCGCTTTCGCAAGGAGCATGCACAAGCCCAACTCCTCGTAGAGGGTGGGGGGAAAGCCTCGGCGATCCTCGAGAAGGACATGCTGTCGATTCGCGACAAGCTGGCGCTGGCGCCCAAGGTCCTGCCCTTCATCATCTTGCTGACCGGCGTCATGGTGGCGCTCTATGGCGGCTACGCGACGCCGTCCGAGACCGCGGGGCTCGGCGCCGTATTGGCGCTCATCCTCATCGCGGCCGTCTACCGCGTCTTCAGGCCTCGCGACGTCGAGCCCATATTGTCGGCGAGCCTGCGGGAATCGACGATGCTGACGCTGATCATCGGCATGTCACTCCTCTACTCCTACGTGATGAGCTATCTGCACATCAGCCAGGCGGCGGCCGAAGCCATCGTTTCCCTGCACCTGTCGCGATGGGTCCTGCTTGCCGCCATTCTGGTCCTGGTCATGGTGCTCGGCTTCTTCCTGCCGCCGGTCTCGATCATCCTCATGACCGCGCCCATCATCCTGCCGCCCTTGAAGGTGGCCGGCTTCGATCTCGTCTGGTTCGGCATCGTCATGACGATCGTCATGGAGATGGGGTTGATTCACCCGCCGGTCGGCCTCAACCTCTTCGTCATCCGCAATATCGCGCCGGACATCCCGCTGAAGGATGTGATCTTCGGGACATTGCCTTTTGTCGCCCTGATGCTGCTCGCGATCGTGCTCCTGTGCCTCGTGCCCGGCATCGCCACTTGGATTCCAGATGCCGTGATGGGGGCGCCGACCAAATGAAGCCGTTCGGTCGGAAGGCGCGCGGGCATGTTCCGCCGACACGCATGGCAAAGGGGCGGATCTTCCAGCTATCAGGGCTCGCGCCGTCCACCTGCCCGGCCGCATGCTTGACAGACATCGAGCCACGCCTGTTCAGGTCGATCGCAGGCCGGCGGCCCGGATGACCGGGCTCATCAGGCAAAGCGCAGGCGCTGCCCGATGCCGAGGCGCTTGCCCTTTTCCAGCATGGCGTGGCCGAGCGCGATATCGGAGAGCGACAGGCCGCGATGCCAGAACAGGATGGTCTCGTCCTCGCGCTCGCGTCCGGGCCTGAGACCGGCGACGATCTCGCCCATCTCGGCATGCAATGTCGCCTTGGTGAGCTTGCCGGCGTCGACATGGGCGCGCAGCGAGCCGAATTTGCCGCCCTTGCACTGGCCCCAATCGTCGACGACGAGCTTCGACATGATGTCGGTGAGGGAGAGCTCGACTGCGCTCATCGTGCCATAGGGCACGACGAAGGCGCCCTTCTTGATCCACTCGGTCTTGAGCAACGGCTCGGGCGCGGCGAGGCGCGAAGCCTCGACGACGATGTCGGCACCTTCGACGCAGCTCTTCCAATCGCCTGTGGCCGTGACCTTCTTGCCGAGATCTTGCGACAGACGCTGCGCGAAGGCATCGCGGCTCTCGGGACGGCGCGAATGCACGCGAATCTCGTCGAAATCGAACAGATGGTCGAGCAGGCGTATGTTCCAATAGGCGGTGCCGCGCGCGCCGATATGGCCGAGCACCTTCGAGCCCGTTCGCGCCAGATATTTGGCGCCGACCGCCGTCACCGCGCCGGTGCGCATATCGGTGATATGGCTCGCATCCAGGATGGCGACCGGCGCGCCGTTCCTCGGATCGAGCAGCAGGAGGGTCGCAAGCTCGGAGGGCAGGTTCTCAAGATAGTTGTCGACGAAATCGCCGACGACCTTGACGCCGTCGAGCCCGACAGGAGCGCCGATCGCGCCGCGCAGCACGTTGAAATGGCCCCGCGCCACGCCCGGCTCGAGATGCATGCGCGGCTCGATCACGGTCTCCTGGCGGCCCTGGGCGGCGAGGCTCGCCTCGATGGCGGCAAGGATCTCGGCATCGCTGAGGGCGAGCTCATCGATGTCGAGGCGGTTGAGATAGGAGATGTAGATCGGCGGCATGGGCATGGCACGAGTTTCGGTGCGCTCGCTCCGAATGGCAAGCCTCGCCGAGCGCGTTTCCAGGCTTAAGGCGCGATCGCCACGAAAAATTCGTGGTCGGCCCACCCGTCGTCGCGCCAGAAGCTGCGGCGCAACCCTTCGGAGCCAGCCGCGACCGCGCCGTGCGATCATGTTCGTCTTGTGCATCGTGCTTTCCGAAAAGCGGGGCCACTTTCCGGGATCATGCGCCAGGCGAACTTACTCCCTCGCCAGGGCCACGCGCACCGCGGGCACCCTGTCGAGGGGGTGCAAGAGCCCGTCATGGGGGCGCAGCAGATAGCGGCGCGTCACGTCCGCATAGCCGTCATAGACGAGGCCGCCATTGTCGCGGATCAGCCGCTCGCGGTTCGTGCGATACCAGGCCGGAATCTCGTACCAGGGCATGGTCGGGCGCTCGTGATGGGCGGCGTGCAGGTTGTTGTAGAGGTAGAGGAGCCCCAGGACAGGCGCGTTCTCGACGATGGCGGTGCGCTCGTAGACCTCGGACGCCGCCCGATGCTCGGCGAAGGACCGCAGCAGCATCAAGGACACCGCCGGATAGACGATGCCGAAAGCATAGAAGACGAGGCTCATCTTGCAGACCAGCACCAGCCAGGCGAGCACGAGCGCGAGCGGCACGAGATGCGAGCGCCAGGCGCGCCGCGCCACCTTGCCGCCCTGGAGCAGGGCCGCGATCTGCTTGATCAGGAAGCGCGGCACGATCCAGGCCGGCCCGATGACCAGCCTGCCGGCGAGCGTCGTCTGCCACCGCAACAGCGGGTGCCAGATGCGGTTGAGCGACCCCCACAGCCCTTTCGTCCAGTAATAGGATTCGGGGTCGTCGAGCGGGTCGGTCAGGCGCTCGTCGCGATGATGCATGAGATGCGAGACGCGGTAGCTCTCATAGGGCAGCCAGAGCGACAGCGCCGGCAGCGCCAGCAGCCGGTTGAGCCCGCGCCAAGGCGTCGGATGGCCATGCAGGATCTCATGCTGCAGCGAGCTTTGCCAGGCGACCAGCCAGGCGCCGATCGGGCAGACGATCCACCACGGCAAGGCCGAATGGAAATAGGTGACGGCGAGCCAGCCGCCATAAACCAACGAAACGAGCGCGACGGTCGGCCATTCGGTCGAACGCGCCGCGGACGCGCGTGATGTGACGCTGCCGGTCGGCATCTGAGGTGAGCCCCATCCCACGCCTCGGCGTGGCCAGACGAATCGAACCCCTTATTCCTTATCCTTATGAAGTCATCATATGAATACTATATTGCCGCACAAGAGAACAAAACAAGATCGCTGTTGTCTTGTCGAAATGAAAAGTTATCGCGCGCTTCGGCCTCCGAACCCGCAATAAGACTCCAGCAGCCTGCCTGAACAGGGAACGATATTCGCTTCGGCCGCTCTTTCCCTCCTCGCAATGACAGTGCGAAGCCTTCATGAATTTCGGGATCAGGCTCTGAGACCTTTGCGGATTGGGGCGTCATTCGCAGACTGCGTAAGCTCATCGGCGATGGCAGTCGCCTGGTGGATGGACACCCTTGCCGGCCGGGCAGCTGCGCGAAGGCCTCGAGAGCTTGCGCGCTACCGTCGGCCAGGCTCCGGCGCGCTTCATTTCCCCGGCGTCGCCATGCCGCCGGACGTGCAAATCCAGTTGCCAATTTTCGCGGAGACGTCTATTGATAATGCGTTCGACTCTCGTCGGTTCGCGCGCTTGTTTCCCCTTGGGGGGTCGGCCTTGCTATCCGTTTCGGGTGTGGTTCGATTC
>JBIOEK010000429.1:0-3790 GCA_044445925.1 Hyphomicrobiales bacterium | reverse complement strand
GGTGTGCGGGCCCTCGGGCTCCGGCAAATCGACGCTGCTAAAATGCATCAACGGCCTCGAGCCCTACCGGTCCGGCAGCATCAAGGTCGACGGCATCGAGGTCGGGGCGAAGGGCACGGACCTGCCGCGATTGCGGGCCCGCATCGGCATGGTGTTTCAGCATTTCGAGCTCTATCCGCATCTATGCGTCCTCGACAATGTGGCGCTTGCCCAGATCCACGCGCTGCGCCGCACGCGCCTCGAGGCACGTGAGCGTTCCTTACGGCTTCTCGCCCGGGTCGGCCTCGAGGACAAGGTGCATGCCTACCCGGCCGATCTCTCGGGCGGCCAGCAGCAGCGCGTCGCCATCGCGCGTGCGCTCGCGCTCGATCCCGAGGCGATCCTGTTCGACGAGCCGACCTCGGCGCTCGACCCCGAGATGATCAGCGAGGTGCTCGAGGTCATGGTCGACCTCGCCAAAGAGGGGATGACGATGGTCGTGGTCACCCATGAGATGGGCTTTGCGCGCCGCGTCGCCGATCGTATGGTCTTCATCGATCGCGGCGAGATCCTCGAGGATGCGCCGACCGCGGCGTTCTTCTCGGCGCCAACGAGCGCGCGAGCCGGCGAATTCCTCTCCAAGATCCTGCCCATGAATAGGGGAAATGCGCATGGCGACCCGTAATGGCAGGCTTGCCGAATTCACGTCGAACGGCGAGCCGCCGACGCAAGCCTGCGAAATCCTGTGCGAGGATCACAATGGAACCTACGTGCCTCGATTCATGTGCCGCTTTTCGGACGGGATTTGGCGCAACGCAGAGACAGGGGTTGGCGTCGAGGTTTCGGTCATTGGCTGGCGCACACCTCGACGAAAGCCTGAGTAGCTTCCGAGCCTGCACCTTGCTGTCTCCCGGCGGCTAGGGTGAAAGCTGCGCAACAGTTGAATCGACCACTGGTCCCGCGCAAGCTCCATTTCGGCTGCCGCGATCGATATGTCGATCCATGACGCCCTCATTGCTGGAACAGGAGCGACACCATGAACATCAAGACGATTTTGGTCGGAGCCAGCGGCGGGTCGTCATCGGATGGCGCGATGGACCTCGCCTGTCGCATCGCGCTGCGTTTCGGCGTCCACGTCGAAGGGTTTCATGTGAAGGCCGATCCGGTGGATGTGGTCGCCTTCGCGGACGGCGGCATGGGCATGGCTGTCTCCGGAGACTTCTTCGACAGGTTCGAGGCTGAAGTCGATTCTCTTGCCGCCAAGACCAGGGCGGCTTTCGAGCAGGCCGTCGCCCGGCATGGAATCTCATGGACTGACGGCCCGCCGAGCCCATCGCCTCCCGAGTCCACGGCCTCGGCGGCTTGGAGGGAGGAAAAGGGCAATGGTCCCGCCCTCCTGGGGCGCCGCGCGCGCTTCTTCGATCTCGTCGTTCTCGGAAGGTCCGATCGCGTAGTCGACCAGCCGCATTCCGACGCCGTGGAGCAGACGCTCCTTCACTCCGGGCGCCCGATAATGCTGGCGCCGGCAGTCGCGCCGCCCGAGATCGGCGGCTCCATCGTCATCGGATGGAATGGCTCGCCGGAGGCCGTGCATGCCATGATCGCGGCGTTGCCCTTCCTGGCGACCGCACGCGAATCGCTTGTCGTCACCATCGGCGACAAGCACCTCGATAGCGCCGCCTCCGCGCTCGCATATCTAGCCTGGCACGGAATTGTCGCAAAGCACCGTCATGTGGGAAGCGTGCCCGGCGTCGGCCCCGGCGAGCACCTGTTGTCGACAGCCCGTGAGGCGGGAGCCGACCTCCTTGCAATGGGCGCCTACGGCCACACGCCCTGGCGCGAATATCTGTTCGGAGGCGCCACGCACGACATCGCCCAAGTGAGCTTGCTGCCGCTCCTGTTGTCGCATTGAGGAAGCACTGCGGATGGTCTTTAGAGATTGGAGCAGACGGAGATCAGGCCGCTGCGGTGACAGGAGAGCCCATGCCGGTTGGTATAGTCGACCGGGTGGCTGGGCGTGCCGCAAATGGACGCGAAGCCGTTGTTGCGACATTCGAGCCCGGTGTCGGGGTCGATGAACGTCCCCGAGCCGTCGGTGTGGTCGAAACGCCAGCCGCGGCTGAGCATGCATTGCTTGAGGGCGGGCGAGGTTTCCTGGCCGACGGGGTCGGGACCGGTGAGCCGCAGGCAATAGTTGGCGTCCGCCCGAAGCACGGCATCGCTGCGCGCCACCTTTCTCGTATCCACCCAGACATTGTTGTCGCCATAAGGATTCGCTTCGGGCGCGTTCGCCGGCTGCGGCGCTTGCGCGGGGGCCGGCTTGAATTGCGTCATGCGCCAGCCGCGAGCCAGCATGCAGGCGTCGAATGTCGGGCTCCCTATGACTTGCGAATTACCCCCGTCGCATCGCTTGGCATCGACTGCCTTGACGGCGAAGCTGCGCGCTCGCCCATGCGGCTTGAGGATATCGGTATAGACGTAAGTCCCCGGAGGGGAGATTTGGGCTGCCGAGGCCGAGCCCGCGGAAACCGAGCCCGTGAGAGCGAGCAGAATTCCGAAAGACCAGATCCGTCGCATCTGAACCTCCTGATGACGGCAAAGTGAAGCATCGCAAGGAAGGTATTGTCGGGTTACGTCCACTTCTCTTGTTGGCGGAAGCTGTCTCGCAGATGCGCATTGCTTCGAGCGTGGCCGCCGTATTTATTTTTCGTAACCGCCGGCACGCCGTGACTCCCTTGCTTGTCGCGCTGGACCGGCAGGAACCGGCGGCGCATGATCGACGCTGCCTGCAATATCGGAGGGCATGCCATGGCGCTGCATCACGTCCGCATCGATGCCGTCACGCCATTCGAGTACGGGTTCGGCGGTAATATTCGCGCCAGGATGGCCGATATAGGGCGGACCATCGGGTCGGAGGCGATCGGGCTCACCATCCAGACCGTGGCGCCGGGGAACCGCTCCTCGCGCCGGCATCGGCATGTTTTTCAGGAGGAAATCCTGATCGTCATGATGGGGAGCGGCACGCTGCTGCACGGCGATGAGCGGGTCGCGGTGACGGAAGGGGACTGCTTCTGCTACCGGCCCGGCGACGCCGAGCTGCATGCCTTCGAGAATTCCGGCACCGAGGACCTGGTGATCTGGGCGTTCGGCAATCGCTTCCGCCACGAGGTGTGCCTCTACCCCGACGAGGGGGTCGCGTTCGTCGAAGGGCTGGGAGCGGAGATTCCACTGGCCGCCGGGGTGGAGAGCGCTTGGACGGAGGAGAGGCGCAAGCGGTGAGCGCCGTTGCGCTCCAAGAAAGCCCGCGGACGCCCATCGCAGCAGCCGCCTGGCTTTAGGGGTCACTGCATCGCAAGTTGCGGGGACGAGCCGCTGCGACAAGGTCGCAGCCCTGCGGCTCGCCCGGATGAAGTCCCGATGCAGATCGGTCGGCGCGATGGCATCGGCCGGCCGCCGGTCGAGCCAGCGCTCGGCGACTTCGAGAGCCGCTCCGCGCAAGGTCGCACTCCTGCCGCGACCCTGCTCGTTCCAGTGCCGCGCCAGCTCGGCGAGCCGCGTATGCTCGCGCACCCAGGCAAGATCGGTATGCAGCGCCGTGTCGAGCGATGCCAGCGCCTCTTCCTTGTCGTCGCCCTCGGCGCAGAACACCCAATTCAACCGGCCCAGGGCCGGCGGAGCCTCGGCATCGGCGATGCGCCGCGCCACGACGGGGACGACCCGCTTGCCGAGTCTTCCGCTCTCTTCCAGCTCCCAGGCGCAGATGCTGGACGCGACCGAATCCGGGCTGACGGCGAACACCACCGTGTCGGCG
>JBIOEK010000428.1:0-3793 GCA_044445925.1 Hyphomicrobiales bacterium | reverse complement strand
TCCGCCAGCAGCACGCCGCGCCCGGGCGCGATGAAGCTCGTCTGCATGTCGAGCGTCATCACCGGCAGCCCGGCGGCGCGGCGGGCCGCCGACCCCATGGCGATGTCGAGCAAGGTGCAGGTGACCCCGCCATGCACCATGCCGAGATTGTTGGTGTGCTCCGGACGAACCGTGAGGCGAAGCAGCGTGCCGGCTTCGCTGCTGTCGAGCGGCTCGACGCCGCAAAACGAGGCGAAGGGGATATCGGCGCCGAAGTATTGCGTCATGTCGCTTGCCGCTTTCTTAGACGTGTCCGTCGCCGGCTAGCGCAGGATCAAGGTCGCCCAGCCTTCGATCAAGCTGCGTCTCTCGAGGAAAAGCCCCTGCAGGCGAAAGGCCGCGAGAACCCCGGCGACGTCGCGCTCCAACAGCCCCGATAGGACGAGCCTGCCGCCTGCGGCAAGCCCGAAGCTAAGCGCAGGCGAGAGGCGGATGAGCGGTCTCGCCAGGATATTGGCGAGGATCAGATCGAAGCGGGCCCGGCGAGCCGCGAGCGGATGCAGAAGACCCGGCGCGCAATAGAAGCGGATGAGGGAGGCGACGCCATTCGCCTGCGCGTTGTGGCGCGCTACCTCGACGGCAACCGGATCGATATCGCCGGCGACGATCGGGCGGCGCAGCGCCTTGGCCGCAGCGATTGCCAGCACCCCGGTGCCGGTGCCGACATCGAGCACGCGTCGCGGGCGACCTTGCTTGAGGAGCGCGTCGAGCGCCTCGAGGCAGCCTCGTGTCGTGCCATGATGGCCCGTGCCGAAGGCGAGCGAAGCCTCGATCTCGATGCCGATGTCGTTTTCCAGCAAGGCTGCCCGGTCATGCGCGCCATGCACCAGGAAGCGCCCGGCGCGAATGGGCTTCAGCCCCTCGAGGCTCGCGGCGACCCAATCCCTGGCGGCGAGCGCATCGAAGCTCATCGCAGCCACGGCTTCCTCGCCGGCGATCAGCCCGATGAGGTTTCGCACCCCATCCCGATCGGGCTCGTCGGCGAAATAGACCTCGACCAGCCAGGCGCCGTCTTGCTGCTCGAAGGCCGCGACCGCCGAGCTCTCCGGGTCGAACACCTCGACCAGCGCCTCGGTTAAGGCGCGGGCTTGCGCCTGCGTCGTCGCCAGACGCAATATGGTGGTAACCTTGTGGGGAATGAGACCTTCGCGCATGCGAAGGGGCTTAGCGGATCGCCGGGCGCTTGCGAAGCCGGAGCGGGCGGTGCTTCGGACGAGCTAATGCTCGCGAAAGATGTCGACGTCCCAATAGGTCTTGCCGTCGAACGCCTTGCCCGAGATGCGATCGCCGGCCGCCTCCTTCTTGAAGACGAGATGCACGGTGCCACCGATCCCCTCCTGCCGCCATTTGCAATCGGCGACCTCGGAGGCTTGGCCGCTCAATTTGCAATCATAATATTCGCCCTCGGGCTTCGCATCGGTCGTCCACTTGATGGCAAGAGCTTTGTCGGCAAGACGAATATCGTATCTCGATCTGCCCTTGAAGCCGGTCCAATTACCACCTGCCCAGGCCGCAAGTGGGCAAAGATCGTCGGCCGAGGTCGGCTTGAAGGCCATCTTCGCCCGGTACTGCGCCGGGATGAGCATGAACTTGGCCATGGCGGGCCGGTAGGCGTCGCAATGCTGCTTGATGAAGTCGTCCCCCTTCTTCACCATATCGCGCAGCAGCTCCCGTGTCGTCGTATGCGCCCCCGGAGCCACGAAATGGGCGCCGCCCCCGAAATAGAGGCCGTCATTCCAGATCTTGTCGACCGCAAGCGGGGGCGGATAAAGGTTCCCGCTCCAGCTATCGGCGACGAAAGCGTGCGGTCCCCAGGTCCAGGGAATATCGGGATCGGCATCGGGGGCAAGCCCGATGACCGGGAAGGCATGCGGGCTGTCGCTGCGCATGACGACGACGTTCTTGACGCCGCCGCGCGTCAGAAGCTCCTGCATCAATGACGCATTCTCGTCGCAGGCGCCTGCCTTGACCATCCAGGAGGCGCGGGCGATGTCCCACCCCTTGGCGCGGGCGATGTCGAGCGCCTGGGCGCGCGACTTGATGTTGCTGCAGGACGAGAAATAATTCCAGAAATCGACCGGGATCGTCTGGAGCACGCTACCGCTGATATCATTGGTGATCTTGATCCTGTCGGTGACCATCTGAAAGGCGGCGCGGGCCTTGAGCTCGTCCTGCTTGAACGGGTCGGGATCCTTGATGGCGGCGATCTGGGCGATCGCCTCCTCGATCGTATCGGGAGCCGCCTGGGCCCAAGCGACAGGCGGGCTCTCCCAGGCGCAGAGAGCCAGGCCGCATGTCCAAGACACGATGAGACGTCGCATCCATAGCATGGGAACCTCCCTTCGATTTCGTGGCGCGACAAGGCGCAAGAGCTCGGGCCCCCGATTATATCGAGACGGCGGCAGCAGGTGGTCGGGCCGGACGCCCTGCCCTTCGTGGGCGACGAGGTCTTTGCGGGCCAGGTTGCGCTTCGCGACGCCATTGCGTCAGCCGTCCCCGCGGCAAGTCTAGCCGCGCCTTCATTCGCCGGCAATCGACAGAGGCGGCCTGCGGCAAGCTCGTGATGTAACCGCAAATGAATCGCGCTATGCTCGCAAGGCGACTACCAACGCGGGGAGGCGATATGAAACGACATGGCGGGTTCCGGCACATTCTCGCCACGGCCCAGGCCGCGGCGTTCATCATCCTAGCCCCGCAGGCCTTCGCCGCCCCGGCGATCGGCCAGGCGACCACGATCGAGAAGGAGGTCTCCGGCACAACGGCCGGCAAGAAGGCGCCGCTCGCCCAGAACGATCCGGTCTATCTCGGGGAGGTCGTCGAAACCGGCAACGCGAGCCTGGCGCGGCTCGAATTCCTGGACGCCACGAAGCTGTTCGTCGGCCCGTCCTCCAGCGTCAAACTCGACAGCTTCGTCTATAATCCCGACAACACCGCCTCGAAGCTCGTGGTCAACGCCTCAAAGGGCGCCTTTCGTTTCATCAGCGGCAAATCCGCTCATGCGGCTTACGAGATCCGCACACCTTACGGCTCGCTCGGCGTCTCCGGCACCACGCTCGGCTTCGTGATCGCCAACGGCCGGATGATCGCCGTCCTGAAGGAGGGAGCGATGGTCGTGTGCCCGCATGCGAGGCTCTCGGCCAAGCAGGCAGGCTGCATCCCGGTAACCGAGGCGAACATGGCGGTGATCGTCACGAAGAAAGGCGCGAGGGGGCCGGTGCCGAAATCCGCCGACATGCGCGATTTCGGCGATCTCTGCGGCGATCTCTGCAAGCGGCTGTTCCCGCAATGACCGTCGAGGCTGGCGATAGGGCAGCTGCGAAGCGACGAGCGGCCTGCCCGATCTGCGGCAAGCCTAACGTCGAGCATTATCTTCCCTTCTGCTCGCGCCGTTGCGCCGATGTCGATCTCGGGCGCTGGCTCAAGGGAATCTATGCGATCCCGGCGCGCCAGGCGCATGAGGATCCGGAGGAAGGCGACCAGGAAGGCGGCGGACCGTCAGGGCCGGCGACGAGAGGGCGAGACGCCTAAGCCGCCTTTCGCCCGCGTCTGACGGGGCCGGCATTCTCCTCGAACAGCTCGGCTAGCTTCTCGGTCATGGCGCCGCCGAGCTCCTCGGCATCCACGATGGTCACGGCGCGCCGATAATAGCGCGTCACGTCATGGCCGATGCCGATGGCGATGAGCTCGACCGGCGAGCGCATCTCGATCTCCTCGATCACATAGCGCAGATGCCGTTCGAGATAGTTGCCCGGAT
>JBIOEK010000427.1:0-3799 GCA_044445925.1 Hyphomicrobiales bacterium | reverse complement strand
GGCCCATGAAGGGGGCGCCCGAGATGGTCAGCGCGGCGGAGGCCGCGACCATGGCGACGATATCCGGGTCGTTCTCGAGGTCATGGGAGAGCACGGTGACGATCACCTGCGTGTCGCAGCGCCAGCCATCGATGAAGAGCGGGCGGATCGGGCGGTCGATGAGGCGCGAGACCAGGACTTCCTTCTCGGAGGGCCGACCCTCGCGCTTGAAGAAGCCGCCGGGGATGCGGCCGGCCGCGAAGGCCTTCTCCTGGTAGTTGACCGTGAGCGGCATGAAGTCGATGCCGGGCTTGGGCGTCTTGGCGGCGACTACGGTCGCCAGCACCGTAGTGTCCCCATAGGTCGCCAGCACGGCCCCATCGGCCTGGCGCGCCACTTTTCCGGTCTCGAGAACCAGGCGGCGGCCGCCCCACTCGAGTACTTCGCGTTGAATGTCGAACATGGTTATCCTCATGGTTGGCCGGCGGGCACGGGGCCATGAGCAAGATGGCAAGACGCTCTCGATGGCGCCAAAAAGCGTCCAACGATCCTGCCATGGCGGCTTGGCCTGCCGGCGGATACATCGCCCGCGATCACCATGATGCGGACGTAGATATGCCTGGACCTTCGGGGTCCCGCATATTCTTTGCCATTCAGCCGCGCAGCCTTGGCGCGCCCGAACGGGGTGGAACCGGAATTCTCAACGCATTCCGGTGCGACAAAGCCGGCCCGCACGCAGCGCGTGCCGGCTTGCCTGTCAGCGGCGGATGCCGAGGCGCTCGATCAGCGCCTTGTAGCGGGCCTCATCCTTGCTCTTGACGTAGTTCAGGAGCGAACGGCGCTGCGAGACCATCTTCAACAGGCCGCGGCGCGAATGATTGTCCTTCACATGCGCCTTGAAATGCTCGGTGAGGTTGTTGATGCGCTCCGTCAGGATCGCAACCTGCACCTCGGGCGAGCCGGTGTCGCCCTTCTTCGTGGCATAGTCGGAGATGAGCGCGGTCTTGCGCTCGGCGGCAATCGACATCGGATGTCCTTTCTCGCGCGGCCGCTCAGCGGCCCAGATTGAAGATGCGCGTCGGCTTGATCTCCGCTCCCTCGGCATCGGCGAGCGCCACCAGGGCACCCTCCGATGTTACGCTGATACGTCCCTGGAGGAGCGGGGCATCGCGCCCGCGCAGCAAAACGGCTTGGCCTCGGCGAAGCCGTCCCGCATCCGCCCGGCTCACGGCCAGTGCCGGGATGTCGTCCAGCGCGGTCGCGACGGGCAGTAATTCGCCGGCCAAGTTCGCTTGGTAGTCCCCTTGGCCGGCGGCGGCCTTATCGCCCAAAACAGCGAGATCGTCCAGTGAAATCGCGTCCCTCTCGGAAAACGGCCCGACGCTGGTGCGCCGCAGCGCGCTCACATGGCCAAAGCAGCCGAGCGCCCGGCCGAGATCGCGGGCGATGGCGCGCACATAGGTTCCCTTGCCGCAGATGGCCTCAAAGGCGCTGGTGTCGCCCTCATGGGCGATGAGTGTGAGGGCATCGATCTTCACCGGGCGCGCCTCGAGCTCGACCGACTGGCCCGAGCGCGAGAGATCATAGGCGCGCTCGCCGGCGATCTTGATCGCCGAGTAGCGCGGCGGCGTCTGCATGATCTCGCCGATGAAGGGCGAAAGCGCCGCCTCGATGGCCTGGCGCGAGGGCCGCTCGGCGCTGAACTTCAAGACCGCCCCCTCACTGTCGTCGGTGTCACGCTCCTCGCCCCAGCTTACCGTGAAGCGGTAGCCCTTGCGGCCGTCCATCACGAAGGGAACGGTCTTCGTCGCTTCGCCGAAGGCGATCGGCAAGAGCCCCGAGGCCAGGGGATCGAGCGTGCCGGCATGTCCGGCCTTCTTGGCGTTGAACAAGCGCTTGGCCACGGCGACCGCATGCGTCGAGGTGATGCCGACCGGCTTGTCGAGGACGAGCCAGCCATTGATCTCGCGTTTCTTGGGGCGGGCTTGGCCGAGGGGCCTTTGGGCTTCTTGCGGCACGGTTTCGCTTGCCCGGCCAATCTCGCTCGGCTTCTCATTCATCATCTTTGTCATCTTCGGGTTGGCGCTCTGTCTCGAGGTCGCGGCGCACCTTCTCGGAATGCAACAGCGCCTCGATCCGCGACGCCTCCTCGAATGTCTGGTCCTGACGAAAGCGGATGTCCGGCGCATAGCGCAGATTGATGCGTCGCGCGATCTCGCCCTTGATGAAGCGCCGGTGGCGCTCGAGCGCTTCGAGAACGGGCCCGACATCGCGTCCGCCGAGCGGCATCACATAGGCGGTCGCGAGCCGCATATCGGGCGACATCCTGACCTCGGGAATGGTGATGATGTGGTGGGCCAGGACCTCGTCGTTCACCTCGCCGCGCGCCAGAATCTCGGCGAGCGCGTGGCGTATGACTTCGCCGACGCGCAGCGCGCGCTGGGAGGGACCTCGGCCGGACTTCGCGGATTGTTGCCTTGTCATCTTGCCATCCCCGGAATTGGACCGGGGTCCTCGCGGAGCGCCCGGCGTGCCGCGGGGCTCGATATCGCGGTTCCTCCGCGTCGGTCGATCGCTCAGCGGATGCGCGAGAAGAAGCGGGAGACCCGCAACCCGGCGGCCCATTCGGAAAAGGGGCGTCGCCTTATCGGGAAATCCCAGGAGCCCAGCACGATCTCGGCGCGCCCGATGAGATTCTCGGCGGGCACGAAGCCGACGCCTCCGGCGGAAGGCGCAACCCGGCTGTCGAGCGAGTCGTCGCGGTTGTCGCCCATCACGAAGAGCTTCCCATCAGGCACCACGAAGACGCCGGTATCGTCGAGGCTTCCTCTCGCCTCGAGCTTGAAGATCGGATGCTCGCGGCCATTCGGCAAGGTCTCGACGAAGCGCCGGGCCGTGACCTCGCCGCCGCTTTCGTCCTCGACCTTTCCGACACCGTCCGAGCGCAGGGAAAGCATGGCGCCGTTGATCCACAGGCGGCCGGCCCGCATCTGGATGCGATCGCCGGGCAGGCCGATCGCCCGCTTCACATAGACCTGATCGGGATCGCGCGGCAGGCGGAATACCACGACGTCCCCATATTCCGGCAAGCGCTCCAGAAGCCGATGCGCGGAGGAGACGCCGAGATCGACCGGCAGCGAATAGCGGGAATAGCCATAGGCGTATTTCGCCACGATCAGCTCATCGCCGATCAACAGCGTCGGCTCCATCGAGCCCGACGGCACGTAGAAGGGCTGGGCCAGTGCCGCGCGCGTGGCGAGGACGACGGCCAGGATGATCACGGGGCCTTTCACAGCGGCGAAAAGGCCGCGCATGCTGCCCTGTGCTTGCGCGCCATCCGCCGTCGGCCGCTGCCTCAGATGCGCCATTGCGACAACCTCTTCGACTCGAAGCCCTGGAGGGCTGGGCGGATATGGGAGTCCTTCGGCGAAGCCTCGCCGCGGTTCTTCACAGCGTCCGCTTCACCTCTTCGACGCGGTAGCATTCGATCACGTCGCCGGCCCGCATGTCCTGGTAGTTCTCGAAGGACATGCCGCATTCCTGCCCGGAGCGCACCTCCGCGACGTCGTCCTTGAAGCGCTTGAGCGTCGAGAGCTTGCCTTCGTGGATGACGACATTGTCGCGGATCAGGCGCACATTGGCGCCTTTCTGCACCACCCCATCCGTGACCCGGCAACCGGCGATCTTGCCGACCTTCGAGACGCTGAAGATCTCGAGGATCTGGGCGTTGCCGAGCATGGTCTCGCGCAGGGTGGGCGCGAGCAGGCCCGACATCGCATCCTTCACGTCATCCACGAGATTGTAGATGATGTTGTAATAG
>JBIOEK010000426.1:0-3803 GCA_044445925.1 Hyphomicrobiales bacterium | reverse complement strand
TGGCATCGGCCTTGGTCCAGCCGAATAGGCCCGAATAGAAGGCGAAGGCGCTTTCGCCATTGCCCGCCTGCAGCTCATGCCAGCCGACATGGCCCGGGGTGCCGGGCGCGGCCGGCGGGCCCTGCGGTTCGCCCGAACCGCGAAACAGGATGAACCCCGCGCCATGCGGATCGGAGACGACGGCGAAGCGGCCGACGCCGGGAATGTCGGCCGGCGGGCGATGGACGGCACCGCCGGCTGCCTTGACGCGCGCAGCGTAGGCGTCGACGTCGTCGACCGCGATATAGCCCATCCAGCGTGGCCCCACGCCCATGGCACGCGCGTCGTCCGGAATCGGCATCAGCCCGCCGACCATGGTCGGGCCGGCAGACAAGAGCGTGTAGGAGCGATCGGCCATCCCGGAATCCTTCGCCTCCCAGCCGATGACGTTGCGATAGAAGGTTTCGGCGGCCTTGGTGTCGCTGGTCATCACATCGTACCAGACGAATTTCCCGTGATACTTGGATTTCTGCGTCGACATGCATTCACTCCTTGGCTTGGGGTCGATCGAAGAGCATTGCGAGGTATCGCCTGAGATGCCCGAGGCATTCGGCGGCGATCTCGGGACCGTTCCTGGCCTTGGCCAGGATGAAGGCACCCTGGATCACCGCCTGGATGTAGAGCCCGAGGCCCTCGGCGCTCCAGGGCGCGTCTCGCGCATAGAGAAGCTTCGCCGCAGCAATATCCTTGGCGATTTCGGCCGCATGCGCGCTGATATGCAGGTCGCAGGCCTGGCGGATAGCGGGATGGGTCTCGAAGGTCTCCTGGACCATCGTGCCGAGCAGGCAGGTGAATTCGGGGAGAGCGCCCTCGAGAATGGCCTTGCGGAAATCGACATAGCCGAGAAGGCGGTCGAGGGGATCGGGCAGAGCGCGGTAGGGAGCCTGCGCGAACAGGGCGTCCGCCAGCGCGGCAAAATGCGAGGCGGCGGCGAGTGCAAGCTCTTCCTTGCTCTTGAAGTGGTGGAAGAAGCTGCCCTTGGTCAGCCCGGCGGCATTGCACACGTCCTCCACGGTCGAAGCCGAATAGCCCTTGGTGCGGATCACCTGCAGGGCTGCATCCAGCAATCTGGTCTTCGATTCGTGCTGCATCTGGCGTTCGTGGCTTGCATACCGTCTAGTCGGTATGATACCTACTGGTCGGTATGCTGTCAACCGCGATTTTGCGGGGGGAGCTGCGAATCGAGGTTCATGGCCGCGAAGCTGCCCATGTTTTCGCGAATTGGGATCATCCGGCTCGCTCGCCGTCGGGTGCAGCATCTGAAACTCGCCGCTCGGAGGCGGATATGCGACGCCGGCCATCGGCAAGGCTGTTGATCCTGGACCCTTTGGGGAGCGTTCTCCTTTTCCGTTTCGTCTTCAGGAAAGGGGCGCTGGCGGGCGAGGACTTTTGGGCGACGCCGGGCGGAGCGGTCGAGGAGGGCGAGAGCTTCGCGGAGGCGGCGCTCCGGGAGCTCGAGGAGGAGACGGGCCTCCGCGTGGTCGAGCTTCGCCCGGAGATCGCGCGCAGAGAGTTCGTGCTTCGCCTCGAGAGCGGCGAGAAGGTGCTGGCCGATGAGAGATATTTCCTGGTCCAGGCTCCCGACCGGTCCCTGTCGCGCGACGGCTGGACCGAGCTCGAGAAGGAGGTCATGACCGACCATCGCTGGTGGTCGTTGGACGAGCTTGCCGAGACCGAGGAGACAGTCTGGCCCAAAGACCTGCTAGCGATGATCAGGACTGCTTGCGATCGTTAGAGATCCTCTGTGACGTGGAGGCGGTCGCGCTGCATCCCGCAAGATCGACACGGCCGACCGCGCCGACGACGCTCTGCTCGCCCCATTGCCGGTGGTTGAAGACCTGGCCTTCTTTGCGCACGCGCGCAATGGCGTCGAGGTCGAGCCGCGCCTGCACCCAGCAGGGCTTGTCCATCTCTCCTTGCGCCAGCACGCCGTCCTGCGGGAAGCCGAGATCGGGCGGGCCGTAGATGCCCGAGGTGCCGCGGTTCACGTCGACTGCGGGCGACCAATCGACCTCGCCGACGAGCGAGGCCTGCGCGACGAGGAATTGGTTCTCGAGGGCGCGCGCCTGGGCGCCGAGCCGCACCCGCCAATAGCCATGCACCGTATCGGTGCAGGACGGCGCGAGCACGAGATCCGCGCCGGCCTCGGCAAGGGCGCGGGCGATCAGCGGGAACTCGACATCGTAGCAGATGGCGATACCGAGGCGCGCCGCCCCGATGTCGAACAATGTGAGCTCGCTTCCGCCTGAGATGCCCCATCGCTCGCGCTCGAAGCGCGTCATCATGATCTTCTCCTGGCGGCCGCTGGCGCCCTCCGCAGCGAAGAGGCGCGCGACATTGCGCACCGATCCGTCCGGCTGGCGCTGCGGCGCGCTGCCGGCGAGGATGAAGACGCCATGGCGGCGCGCCAGGCGCTGGTGCAACGCGTCGGCTTCGGGAAGGATATCGCTCACCGCCTCGATCGAGCCTGCGAGGTCGGCTGCGGCCTGGCGGCCGGCGAGCGAGGCAAGCTCGAGGCCGGCATATTCGGGGAAGACGAGGAGTTGAGCGCCTGCGCGCGCCGCCTCCTCGACCCAGCGCTCGAGCTTCGCCTTATAGGCCGCAAAACCGTCGAGCCAGTCGAGGGGATATTGCGCGAGTGCGACGGCGAGGCTGCGCATCAGAGCTTCCGCATCCAGAACTGCATCGGCTTTCGCGTCTTCTCCGCGTCGCCGATATCGGTCCAGGAATAATGGCCGACGAGACCCTCGACCGGCGCATAGCCGCGCTTGCGCCAGAAATCGTCGAGCGGACGGTAAACCGGGTCGCGGCGCGGATCGTCGCGGGAGCGCACCACACCCGAGAAGGTCGCCTGCTCGACGCCCGGCGCCATGCGCGCCGCCGCCTCGCGCCGGTCGAAGAACATATGCCCGATGCCGCGCCCGCGATAGGCGCGCTTGAGCACCGATTCCCCGAAGTAGAAGAGCTTCGAAAGCTCGTAGCCGCGTTCGAGGAAAGGCGCGGTCACGTCAGCGTTCTGCCCTTGCATGGGAGAAGCGGTCGCCGCTCCCACCGCCTCGCCCGCGTCGCTGGCGACCACGATCACGCCGTCCTTCAGCCGCGCGAAGCGCTCGATATAGCCAGCCTCGTAGTCGAGCGTGCCCTCGTAAAGATAGGGCCATTCGCGGAAGACCTCGATGCGCAGCTTGGCGAGCATGGGCAGCGCGCGCTGCAGCGCCTCGCCCGTCACGGGCTCGATGCGAAGCGTCACGAGGCGGCCTTTCCGACCACCTGCGCTGTCCAATCCGCCAAGTTGTAGTAGGTCGTGATGCGCCTGATGAGCAAGCTCTCCAGCTCGAAGAAAGTGCCGGCGGGCAATACATAAAGCTGCCCCTCGGCTCGCGGCAAACCCTCGTCGGTAGCGAGATATCTGCCATGCACGATGAACTCGGCCGCGGCGCGCGTGCCGTCTTCATTCGCCATGATGACAATCTCCTCGAGCCGCTCCTTGTAGCAGCGCGCCATATGGGCGCAGAACTCGGAGAAGAGCGCCTTTCCGACGCGCCGTTCGCCCTGGTTCACGTCGTGGCGGACATCCTCGGCAAGGCAGCTGAGCATGCTGGCCGCATCGCCGTCATTGAAGGCGTCGTAGTAGCGGCGGACGAGGGCTTCGGCGGTCTTTCGCGGCATATCGGGCTCCGATGGGTCGCCGCGCTCTTAGCATCACGAGGCGGCCCGGCGCGAGCGCCTCGGTTGGGCTTGAGGAGTTGTAGCCACGGCAAGGC
>JBIOEK010000425.1:0-3807 GCA_044445925.1 Hyphomicrobiales bacterium | reverse complement strand
GTCCCAATCTCGCGCTCGTGCCGCTGGGCGCTGCCCTGATGGCGCTGTTCAGTCTCGACATCGCTTGGATCGCCTGGAGCGCCGTTCCTTCGGCCGTGCCGCTGTCACCCTATGGCTTCCTGCTCTCGACGGGAGGCTGGCACATGCTTGTGGGACTGTTCGGCCTTGCGGTCGCCGGCGGCTTGTTCATCGTGCCGTCCTTCGCCCAGGTGCAGGCCTGGGCCGTGCCGCAAATGCGGGCCCGCACCGTCGCCGCGGTCAATGTGATCTCGGCGGGCTATATGGCGGGCTCGGGCCTGCTGGTCGGCCTCGCTCAGGCAGCGGGCGTAGGGCTCGGCCCACTCTTCCTCCTTCTCGGTCTCGGCAATCTCCTGGCCATGGCCCTGATCCTGCGCAGCTGGGGCAAGGAGGGCGCGCGCGACGCCGGCGTGTTCCTCTTCAAGACGCTGTTTCGCGTCGAGATGCGCGGCCTCGAGAACATGCCGCCGGCCGGCACGCGCATGGTGATCGCGCCGAACCATGTGAGCCTGCTCGACGGGCCGCTGGTGCATGCGATCCTGCCCATCGACGCGGCCTTCGCGGTCGACACCACCATCGCCAATGCCTGGTGGGCGAAGCCGTTCATGAAGCTGATCCGCGCCCATCTCCTCGATCCGACGCGACCGCTCGCGGCGCGCGCCCTGACACGCGCGGTCGCCGAGGGCGAGCCGATCGTGATCTTTCCCGAAGGGCGCATCACTGTGACGGGCGGCCTGATGAAGGTCTATGACGGGGCCGCGATGATCGCCGACAAGGCGGATGCCGTGGTGGTGCCGGTGCGCATCGACGGCGCCGAGCGCTCGCCGCTCTCCTATCTGCGCCGGACGCAGACCCGCAAGGCCTGGTTCCCCAAGATCACCGTCACCATCCTGCCGGCCCGCAAGCTCGCGGTCGACCCCGCCCTCAAGGGAAGGGTGCGCCGGCTCGCGGCAGGCGCCGACCTCCAGGATATCATGGCGGACGCCTCGGTGCTGAGCGCCCATACTGACCAGACGCTGTTCGAGGCGCTCGTCGAGGCGAGGCACAAGCGCGACGGCAAGCTGCATCCGGCGGTCGAGGATCCGCTGGGCACCAAGCTCAGCTACGGCAAGCTCATCTTGTCGGCGCAGATCCTCGGCCGCAAGCTCCTGCCCATCGCCGGACCCGGAGAGGCCATCGGCGTGCTCCTGCCGAACTCGGCAGGCGTCGTCGTCACCTTCTTCGCCCTGCAGAGCATCGGGCGCGTGCCGGCCATGCTCAATTTCAGCTCAGGCGCCGCCAATGTGCTTTCGGCCTGCACGGCCGCCAAGGTCGAGACCATCCTCACCTCGCGTGCCTTCGTCGAGAAAGGGCGTCTCGACAAGCTCGTCGAGGCCCTTTCGGCGACGAGGCGCATCGTCTATCTCGAGGATATCCGGGCCGGCATCTCGAGGCGTGACAAGCTACGCGGCCTAATCGGCGGCCAAGGCGCGATCGCTTCACGCGCCCCCGACGATCCGGCCGTCATCTTGTTCACCTCGGGCTCCGAAGGCACGCCCAAGGGCGTCGTCCTCTCGCATCGCAACATCCTGAGCAACGCGGCGCAGGCGCTGTCGCGCTTCGGCGTCAGCGGCGAGGACAAGGTGTTCAACGTCCTGCCCGTCTTCCACTCCTTCGGCCTGACGGGCGGCATGATCCTGCCGCTCATCGCGGGGGTGCCGATCTATATGTACCCCTCCCCGCTGCATTACCGCATCGTGCCCGAGCTTGTTTACCAGACGAACGCCACGGTGCTGTTCGGCACGGATACGTTCCTCGCCGGCTATGCCCGCTCGGCGCATGCCTATGACTTCCACTCGCTGAGGCTCGTGCTCGCCGGCGCCGAGGCCGTGAGGGAGCGCACCCGGGCGCTCTACATGGAGCGCTTCGGGGTGCGCATCCTCGAAGGCTACGGGGTGACCGAGACGGCCCCCGTGCTCGCCATCAACACCGAGATGGCGAACCTCGCCGGCAGCGTCGGGCGGCTGTCGCCCCTGATGCAGGCGCGGCTCGAGGCCGTGCCCGGCGTCGACGAGGGCGGGCGGCTCTTCGTGCGCGGGCCGAACGTCATGCTCGGCTACCTGCGTGCCGAGAAGCCCGGCGTGATCGAGCCGCCCATCGAAGGCTGGCACGATACGGGCGATATCGTCGCCATCGACGGGAAGGGCTTCATCGCCATCCGCGGCCGGGCCAAGCGCTTCGCCAAGGTCGGCGGCGAGATGGTGTCGCTCTCGGCCGTCGAGGCGCTCGCGAGCGAGCTTTGGCCGAAGGCCGAAACGGCCGTCATCGCGGTACCCGATCCGCGCAAGGGCGAGCGCCTGATCCTGGTGACCACGCAACAGGACGCCGCGCGCGACGCCGTGATCCGCGAGACGCGGAACAAGGGCGCATCCGAGATGATGACGCCGGCCGAGGTGATGGTGGTCGACAAGCTGCCGGTGCTGGCGACGGGCAAGGCCGACTACCCGGCCATCGCCGTGCTCGTGAAAGAGCGCTCCGAGAAGAAGACGCCGGTCCTCGCGGCGTAGGGGGTGGTGGAACTATGACCGAAGCGACGTGACGCAAGTGGAGCATGAGCGGTGAGGCAAAGCCCATTCGCACGATAGCGGACTGCGGGGACGGCCTCGTCGAGGCCGAGCGGTTTTGGGGCTCGCAGAGCGGCGTACCGGAGGGCGACCGTCTCGATGTGCTGGCGACGCTGATCGATGCCTACGAGGCCGAGCACTATCCGATGGAGCCGCCCGACCCAGTCGAGGCCATCGAGTTCCGCATGGATCAGCAGGGCCTCAATCGGGTGGGCCGTGTCCCGACGGGACGCGCATCACCGCGCGCATCGGGGCGAGAAACGCCTGGTCAAAGTTCACGCCGCTGATCCCCCAGGCGTGGTCGACGCCGCGCCAGCGCCTTCGCCACGAGCCGACCCAGCCGGGCTTCGTCTCGGCAGCGAGCAGATAAGTTCCGTGAGAACGTCCCGCAGCCTTTGGGCCATCCGGACGGATGTTCACGATCAGGTCAGGGTGGGTCAGACGCCGTTGTGCCGCGGCGGTCGTCCGACTATCCCGAGCGGGAGGCCGGACGGCCGGCAGCGCAAGAGGGGCTTGATGGTCGACGAGACTGGCGGCACGGCGCCGATCGTGGTGCGTTTCTCTCTGGCCGAGGAGGAAGAGCGCCTCTATGGACGCGTGGTCGCCTTAAGGCAGACTCGAGCAGCCGGCGAGGACCTCGCCTGGTATTCCCATCTCGGCGCCATCCCGGTCGGTTTCCTCGGCGGATTTGCGGCGATCTGGCTCGGCGTGGACTGGGACTCCGGGGCGGTCACGGCCATGCTGATCGGCATCGCCTACCTCCTCGGCCATTACGCCTGCCATCTCGCCGCGCGCCTCTATGGGGAGCGCCTGTTCGCCGCCTACAGGCACAAGGCGCCGGGCCATGGGGAGGACATGACGGTCACGATCGGGGAAACCGGCGTCGAATCGCAATGGCGGAAATCCCACATATTCTGGGGTTGGGAGGATATCACCGCGCTGACGCTCGAAAGCGGCTTGCTGCTCTTCTGGATAGGCCCTTCGCGCGGCATCTTCCTGCCGCGACGGGCGCTGGCCAAAGCCCTGGAGGCGCAGATCCTGGGGCTGGCGAAGGCGCGAGTCGGCCGCAAGGCGTAAGGCCTTGTGCGCTCGCCAGCGCGCCGAGACCTGGGTGCGCTTTGCGCATCCGTTACGGTATCGACGGCCGACGCAGGGAGCGCGTGACGCAGCCGAGAATCCCCTATCG
>JBIOEK010000424.1:0-3823 GCA_044445925.1 Hyphomicrobiales bacterium | reverse complement strand
TCATCGGACCGCGGCCGAACCTCCTCGACCTCGAGGGCACTTCGCGCAAGAAGCGGCTCGAGGTTCGTCAGCCGATCCTGACCAACGAGGATCTCGAGAAGATCCGCTGCATCGGTTTCCGCGAGGATGCCTTCGACACCAAGACGCTCGACATCACCTATGTGGCCGAGCAGGGCGCGGAGGGAATGGCGGGCGCGCTCGACCGGCTCTGCGAGCGGGCCGAGGCCGCCGTGCATGGCGGCTACAACATCGTCATCCTCTCGGATCGGATGGTGGGGCCAGATCGCATCCCGATTCCGGCCCTGCTCGCAACCGCTGCCGTGCATCATCATCTGATCCGCAAGGGCCTGCGCACCTCTGTCGGCCTCGTGGTCGAGACCGGCGAGCCGCGCGAGATCCATCATTTCTGCTGCCTCGCGGGCTATGGGGCGGAGGCCATCAACCCCTATCTCGCCTTCGAGACGCTGGTCGCGATGAAGCAGACCCTCCCCGAGGAGATCGACGAAAACGAGATCATCAAGCGCTTCATCAAGTCGATCGACAAGGGATTGCTGAAGGTGATGTCCAAGATGGGCATCTCCACCTATCAATCCTATTGCGGCGCCCAGATCTTCGACGCGGTCGGCCTGTCCTCGTCCTTCGTCCAGCGCTTCTTCTTCGGCACCAGGACCACGATCGAAGGGGTCGGCCTCGCCGAGATCGCCGAGGAGACGGTGCGCCGCCATCGCGATGCCTTCGGCGATGCGCCGGTCTATCGAAGCTCGCTCGATGTCGGAGGCGAATACGCTTTCCGGCTGCGCGGAGAGGCGCATGCCTGGACCCCGCAGGCGATCTCGCTCTTGCAGCATGCGGTGCGCGGGAACGCGCGCGATCAGTTTCGTGCCTTCGCCAAGCTGTTGAACGAGCAGGCCGAGAATCTGCTCACCATTCGCGGCTTGTTCCGCATCAGGAGCGCCGAGGAGGATGGGCGCGCCTCGATCCCCCTCGAGGAGGTCGAGCCGGCGAAGGATATCGTGAAGCGCTTCTCCACCGGCGCGATGTCGTTCGGCTCGATCTCGCGCGAGGCGCATACGACGCTCGCCATCGCCATGAACCGTATCGGCGGCAAGTCGAATACCGGGGAGGGCGGCGAGGAGTCGGATCGCTTCAAGCCGCTCGCCAACGGGGATTCGATGCGCTCGGCCATCAAGCAGGTGGCGTCGGGCCGCTTCGGGGTCACCGCCGAATATCTCGTCAATGCCGACATGATGCAGATCAAGATGGCGCAAGGCGCAAAGCCCGGCGAAGGCGGTCAATTGCCCGGCCATAAGGTCGACGCGGTGATCGCCAAGGTGCGCCATTCGACGCAAGGGGTGGGCCTGATCTCGCCGCCGCCCCATCACGACATCTACTCGATCGAGGACTTGGCCCAGCTCATCTTCGACCTCAAGAACGTCAATCCGGCGGCCGACGTCTCGGTGAAGCTCGTCTCCGAGATCGGGGTCGGAACGGTCGCCGCCGGCGTGTCGAAGGCGCGCGCCGACCATGTAACCATCTCGGGCTTCGAGGGCGGCACCGGAGCCTCGCCCTTGACCTCGATCAAGCATGCCGGCTCCCCCTGGGAGATCGGGCTCGCGGAGACGCATCAGACGCTGGTCATGAACCGGCTGCGCTCGCGCATCTCGGTTCAGGTCGATGGCGGAGTGCGCACCGGGCGCGACGTGGTCATCGGCGCGCTTCTCGGCGCCGACGAATTCGGCTGCGCCACTGCGCCCCTCGTCGCCGCGGGTTGCATCATGATGCGCAAATGCCATCTCAACACCTGCCCGGTCGGCATCGCCACCCAGGACCCGGTGCTGCGCAAGCGCTTCACCGGGCAGCCCGAGCATGTGATCAACTACTTCTTCTTCGTCGCCGAGGAGGTGCGCGAGATCATGGCCTCGCTCGGCTACCGGCGCTTCGACGAGATGGTGGGGCAGATGCAGATGCTCGACCAGGAGAAGGTCGTCGAGCATTGGAAGGCGAGGGGGCTCGACTTCTCGCGCCTGTTCCACAAGCCGAACCCCCTGCCGGGCACCGGCATCTTCCGCTCCGAGCGCCAGGACCACAGGCTCGGCAAGGTGCTCGACCGCGAGCTGATCGCGCAGGCCAAGGCCGCGATCGAGATGGGCCGGCCGGTGCTGATCGAGGTTGCGATCAACAACACCAACCGCACCATCGGCGCCATGCTCTCGGGCGAGATCGCCAAGCGCTACGGCCAGGCCGGGCTCCCGGACGAGACCGTGCATGTCAAGCTCACGGGCACAGCCGGGCAGAGCTTCGGGGCTTGGCTCGCCCATGGCGTCACGCTCGAGCTCGAGGGCGAGGCGAACGACTATGTGGGCAAGGGGCTCTCGGGCGGGCGGATCGTCATCTATCCGCCGCGCGAGGCGGTGCATATCACGCCGGAAGCCAGCATCATCCTCGGCAACACGGCGCTCTATGGCGCGATCGCCGGCGAATGCTATTTCCGCGGCGTCGCCGGGGAGCGCTTCGCGGTGAGGAATTCCGGCGCCATCGCCGTGGTCGAGGGCACGGGCGACCATGGCTGCGAATACATGACGGGCGGCGTCGTCGTGGTGATCGGCGAGACCGGACGCAACTTCGCCGCCGGCATGTCGGGCGGCATCGCCTATGTGCTCGACGAGGACGGCTCCTTCGCGGCGCGCTGCAATCTCTCCATGGTCGATCTCGAGCCGGTCGAGGAGGAAGAGGTGATGATGCAACGCCTGCATCACCATGGCGGCGATCTCGAAGGTCACGGTCTCGTCGACGTGATGGCGGATATGGATCGCTTCGACGGCGAAAGGCTGCACCAATTGATCGCCAAGCACGCGGCCTATACGGGGTCCGCGAGGGCGAAGCTCATCCTCGACCACTGGGAGAAATACCTGCCCAAATTCCGCAAGGTGATGCCGGTCGAGTATCGCCGCGCGCTCGCGGAGCTCAACGCGCAGGCCATGCCACAGGCGGCGGAGTGAACCATGGTGCTGGTCGGGCAGTACGACTCGCCCTTCGTCCGGCGCGTCGCGGTAACGCTGAACCACTACGGCATCGGCTTCACGCGCCAAGTGTTGTCGGTCTTCGGCGACTTCGACCAAATGCTCACGGTCAATCCCTTGGGCAAGGTGCCGTCGCTCGCGCTCGAGGATGGCGAGTCGCTGTTCGATAGCCGGGCGATCCTCGAGGAGCTGGGCCATGAGGGAGGCTTCGACCTCGTCACCCGACAGGCCGTGCGCGCCTGGATCGCGCGAGTCGAGGCGCGGCTCGGGATCGCTGCCGCCGAGCCCGCGGCTGCGTAGCCAAGATCAGATAGCGTAGGAGAGAATGGGCAAGGTCACGGGCTTTCTCGAGATCGATCGTCGGGAGCGGCGCTATGCGCTCGCCTCCGACCGCATCCGCCATTATCGCGAGTTCATGCTGCCGCTCTCCGAGGAGGCGACGCGCGATCAGGCGGCGCGCTGCATGGATTGCGGCATTCCCTACTGCCATACGGGCTGCCCGGTGAACAACCAGATCCCGGACTGGAACGATCTCGTCTATAACGGCAAGTGGCGCGAAGCGCTCGAGAACCTGCATTCGACCAATAATTTCCCGGAATTCACGGGGCGCGTCTGCCCGGCGCCTTGCGAAGCCGCCTGCACGCTGAACATCCAGGACGTGCCCGTCACCATCAAGACCATCGAATGCGCCATCGTCGACCGCGGCTGGCAGGAAGGCTGGATCGTGCCGGAGCCGCCGTCGCACCGGACCGGCTAGCGCGTCGCCGTGGTGGGGTCGGGGCCCGCGGGCCTCGCCTGTGCCC
>JBIOEK010000423.1:0-3823 GCA_044445925.1 Hyphomicrobiales bacterium | reverse complement strand
GCCACCGCCAGCGGCACGGTCGCCCGCGCGCCGACGAGGAGCCGGCTCAGCGTATCGCGACCGAATTCGTCGCTGCCGAGCCAAAAGCCGCTGCCGGGCCCGCGGAAGCGCGCCAGCACATTCATCGCCTCCGGGTCGTGCGGTGCGAGCGCGCCGCCGAGGAGGCAAGTCGCGGCGAGCAGGACCAGAATGGCGATGCCGCCCGCCCCTTGCGGCGTGCGCAGCAGGCGGCGCGCAAGCTCAATCATAGCGGATGCGCTTGTCGATGAGGGCGTAGGCGATGTCCGCCGCGAAATTGGCGATCGCATAGGTGCCGGCCATGATCAGCGCGCCCGCTTGGATCGCCGGCAGGTCGCGCCCCTCGATCGCCACGATCAGCGCCCTGCCGATGCCGGGCAGCGCGAAGATCTCCTCGACCACGATGATGCCGCCGAGCACATAGCCGATATCGAGCGCCGCGATGGTGATGACCGGCATGAGCGCATTGCGCAGCGCGTGGCGAAACAGCACCGTGCCGGGCGACAAGCCCTTCAGACGCGCCGCGCGCACATAGTCGCTGTGGAGCACGTCGATCATCTCGGAGCGCACCATGCGCGAGACATGGGCGATGAGGATCAGCGACACGGTGAGGACCGGCAGCGCCAGATGGCGCAAGCCCTCGATGAAGTTCTCGCCGAGCGGCACATAACCGGTAGCCGGCAGGAATTGCAGCTCGTCCGCCATCAGCACGAGCAGAAGCGTGCCGGTCACGAATTCCGGAAGGGAGACGCCGAGATAGGAGACGAGGCCGGCCACGAGATCGACGGGACCGCCGCGCCGCAGGGCGGCGAGGATGCCGAGCGGCACCGCGACGACGAGCATCAGGAGGATGGCGCAGGCGGCGAGTATGAGCGAGCGCGAGAGCGCCAGGAACATCGCCGGCGCGACCTTCTGGCCGGTCCGCATCGAGACGCCGAAATCGCCTTCGAGGAGATGCGACAGCCAATGCCAGTATTGCAGCAGGACCGGATCGCCAAGGCCTAGCTTCTCGCGCACGGCCGCCAGGGCCTCGGGGGTGGCGTTCTCGCCGAGCAGCGTGACGGCGGCGTCGGCCGGTAGCACCTGCGTGATGCCGAAGACGACGATCGACACGACGAGCATCGTGTAGAGGACGGAGAGGCAACGCCGCAAGAGCCAGGTCGCGGACATTGCGCGGCCGGCCTAGGCGTCAGCCGCGCTTGGGCGCATCCGGGGCGAGCCAGGCGAAGTCGAGGCGGAACACCGCCCCGCGCGGGTGCAGTTGATAGCCCTGCACATAGCTTCGCTTGGCGGCGAGCAGATCGAAGAATACGGGGATCACCGAGGGCACTTGCGCGTGCATCAGCGCCTGCGCCTTCCCGTAGAGCTCGCGTCGCTTGGCCTCGTCGGTCGTGCCGCGCGCCTCGCCGACATAGGTGTCGAATTCCCCATTGTTCCAGCGTGTCTCGTTCCAGGCGGCGTTCGAGGTGTAGAGCAGCGAGAAGATCGCATCCGCCGAGGCCTGCATATTGTAGAAGCCGACATAGAACGGCCCCTTCTTCCACACCTGGTCGAGATAGGTCGCGTGCGGCATGGTCTGGACCTCGATGCGCAAGCCCGCTGGCTTCGCCATCTCGCGCAACGCGACGCCCATGGAGGTCCGCGTCGAAGGCGTATCCGAGGCGATCAGCTTGAGATCGATGCCGTCCGGATAGCCGGCATCCGCGAGAAGCTGCTTCGCCTTGGCGATGTCCGGCTTCTTCTCGGCGACCTCCTTGAAGAAATGGTAGGCGCCGTTCATCGGCACGTCATTGCCGGGCGTTCCATAGCCCTGGGCGCAGAAATCGACCATCGCCTTGCGGTCGACGCTGAGAGCCAGCGCCTGGCGCACCCGCGAATCGCTGAAGGGCTTCTGGTCGCAGCCCATATTGACGTTGAGGAACTGCCCCGAAGGGACCCGCAGCGGCGTCACGCCGGCAGCGCCGGAAAAGCGCTGGAACTCGGTCGGCGGCGTATTGGCGATGAGGTCGGTGTCGCCGCCGATCAGCGCCGAGGCTTCGGCCGTTGGATCCGGATAGACCACGATCTGGACCCCATCGAGATAGGGTCGTGCCTTGTCGTAATAGCTCTCGTTGCGCGCGACCACGATCTGCCGGTCGGGCTCGTAGCTGACGAGCCGGAAGGGTCCGGCACCGATCGCGCTCTTCGACAGCTTGCCGAAATCGCCCCCGGCGATGGCGGCGGGGATGATCTTGGCATTGGTGTAGGCGAGCGCGACCGGCAGGTCGGCATAGGGGGTGGAAAGCTTGAAGACGACGTCGCGGTCCCCGCTGGCTATCACTTCCGCGATCGGCCCGACATTGGTGCGCCCCGGCGAAGCGGTCTTGGGGTCGAGGATCGCCTTGAAGGTCGCCACGACGTCCTTGGGCAGGCAGGGCGAGCCGTCATGGAAGCGCAAGCCCTCGCGCAGGCGGAACGTCCATTCCTTCACATCCGGGCTTGCGGTCCAGGATTCGGCCAGATCGGGCTCGGCGCTCATCTCGGGAGAGAGCCGCGTGAGGCCGGAATAGAGGAGCTCGGCGACGAGATACTCCGGATTGACACGGGTGAGCAGTGGGTTCAGCACCCCCGCCGCCTGATCGACCGACATGCGCAGCACGCCGCCGCGGCGCGGCGCGCCTTGCGCCAGCGAGACGCGGGTGAGCGCGGCAAGGCTCGCGCCCGCCGAGAGGGCGGAGCCGGCGACGATGAGCGAGCGGCGGGTGATCGAGGTCATGAGAGGCTCCTTTGAGCTTCGGGCAGGATGTCGGCCCTGAAATCGGCGGCCAGATAGGCGAGGACGCTCTGCGCCAGCGCTACGAGATCCTCGAGCGTGGTGTGCTCTTCTGCGGCGTGAACATTGCGGTCGGGTCGGCCGAGCCCGCCGAGCAGGATCTCGCGCATCCCGGTTTTCTGCACCCAGCCGAAATCCGACGAGCTGGTCGCGCCGTAGACGCGGAAGTCCGAAGGAGCCCAGCCGAAGCCGCGCGACAGCGCCGCCTGCCAGCGCGGCCAATGCGGGCCGGTCGGGTCGCTGACCGGGGCGAGATGGCCGACGAGCTTCACCTCGAGCTCGGCATGCGAATCCGGCATCGCCGGCCGAATGGCCGCCTCGATCTCGGCGAGCGCCTCGTCGAAGGATTCCTCCGGCGCATAGCGGCGATTGACGAGGATTTCGAAGAGCGGCGGCACGGATCCACCGCTCGAGCCGCCATGCGCGGCAGCGATGGTGAGGCGCGGGCTGAGCTTGCGCCCCGCGAGATGCGGCGGGGGGGGGAGAGCGGAGCTGCGCGCGGCGATCTTCGGCTGTAAGGCCTTCAGCGCAACGAGAACGGGGAGGGCGGCCTCGATGGCGTTGATGCCTTCCTCGGAATCGCCCGCATGCGCCGCGCGGCCATGCACGCGCACTAGGAGATTGATCGAGCCGAAGCAGCCGGCCCAGATGCGCGGCACGGCCCCGCCGTTGAAATTGAGTATATGGCCTTCGAGCAGCCCCTGTTCAGCGAGATGGCGGATGCCGGGATAGAGGCCGCCCTCCTCATCCGTGCAGAACAGCAGCACGGGATCGTAGGCAAGCTCGATCCCGCAGCTGCGCGCGGCGCGTAGCGCCAAGAATGCCGCGGCGATCGTGCCCTTCATGTCGGCCGTCCCGAGACCGTAGAGCCGGTTCCCTTCCCGCGACAGAGCCAAGGGCGGGCGCCGCCAATCCGGGGCCGGCGGCACGGTATCGGTGTGGAAATAAAGGCCGCAGACCGGAAGCGCGCGCAAGCGGCCGGGGCTTGCCCCG
>JBIOEK010000422.1:0-3829 GCA_044445925.1 Hyphomicrobiales bacterium | reverse complement strand
GGTCTCGGCACCCTCTCCCGCGAGGGGAGAGGGAAGAGCGCCCAGCGCCGATGTGCGAATCTCGTAGCCCGCAAGGGGAGAGGTGGCCCTCGCCGCCACGACTTCTTGTTATGCAATCGGAGAAGATTTGTGAATGTCGTAACCCGCAAGGGGAGAGGGCAAGCGCACCAGCGCATATCCATGAATAGCATCGCTCAATCCCTTGCCCGCCCGGCGGCTGAAGCTCGCGAGCCCCTCTCCGGTTCGAGCCTCGGCGCCGGCGCTCCTGCCGCCAAGGGAGCGGCCGAGGGCGCCCCCTTGGTCACGCTCGCCGGCATCTCGAAGGACTTCAAGAACGGCGTCACGGCCTTGTCGCGGCTCGATCTCTGCGTGCGCTCGGGCGAGTTCCTGTCGCTGCTCGGCCCTTCCGGCTGCGGCAAGTCGACGGCGCTGCGCCTGATCGCCGGCCTCGAGCGGCCGAGCTCTGGCCGCATCGATTGGGCCCCGGACGCCAAGGGCGCGCGCGGCCGCCCGAGCATCGGCTTCGTCTTCCAGGATCCGACGCTGATGCCTTGGGCGAGCGTCGAATCGAATGTCTTCCTGCCGCTGCGGCTCGAAGGCTCGTCCTTCCGGGACGCCGCCTCGCGGGTCGGGGAGGCGCTGGCCCTCGTCGGCCTCGCCGATTTCAAGAAGGCGGTGCCGCGCGAGCTTTCCGGCGGCATGAAGATGCGTGTCTCGATCGCGCGCGCCCTCGTCACCCGCCCGCGGCTCCTGCTCATGGACGAGCCTTTCGCCGCGCTCGACGAGATCACGCGCTTCAAGCTCAACGACGATCTGATGCGGCTGCAGCAGGAGATGGGCTGCACCGTCGTCTTCGTCACCCATTCGATCTATGAGAGCGCCTACCTCTCGACCCGCATCGCCGTGATGGCGGCGCGGCCGGGGCGCGTCATCGCCGAGATCGGCATCGATGAGGCCCTGCCGCGCGGCGAGCATTTCCGGCGCGAGGGCGCCTATCTCGAGGCTTGCGGCAGGGCCGCGGATGCCTTGCATGCCGCCATGGACCCGAAGGACCATCTGTGAGCCTCGAAATGCCGATCGTCACGGCGCCCGACGACGCGGCCGAAGCCGCAAGCGAGGCTCGCGAGCCCGCCGAGCCCGGGCGCCTCCTCGGCATCCTCCTGCCGGTCGTCGTCTTCGCGGTCGCGGTCTCGCTCTGGGAGTGGCTCGTCAAGGCGAACGACATTCCCCCCTATATCCTGCCGGCGCCCAGCGCCATCGCGGCGACGCTCGTCAAGGATTGGGGCACGCTCTCCACCTCGCTGCTCGTGACCTTGCGCACCATGGGGCTGGCGCTGGCGCTCGCCACCGCCGGCGGCGTCCTGCTCGCCGTGATCTTCGCGCAATCGCGGCTGATCGAACGCTCGCTCTATCCTTTCGCGGTGGTCTTGCAGGTGACGCCGATCCTCGCGGTCGCGCCGCTGCTCCTCGTCTATCTCGATGCCGGAACCGCGATGCTGGTCTGCGCCTTCATCGTCGCCTTCTTCCCGATCCTGTCGAACACCACGCTCGGCCTCGCCTCGACCGATCCGCATCTGCGCGACCTGTTCAAGCTCTACGGGGCGGGGCGCTGGCGCGAATTGCTGCTGCTGCGCGTTCCCTCGGCGCTGCCCTATTTCCTCGGCGGCCTGCGCATCGGCGGGGGCCTTGCCCTCATCGGCGCCGTGGTCGCCGAGATCGCGGCGGGCTCGGCCGGGCAGGGCTCGGGCCTTGCCTATCGCATCGTCGAATCCGGATATCGTCTCAACATCCCGCGCATGTTCGCTGCCCTGATCCTGATCTCGGCGACCGGCATCCTCGTCTACACGACCTTGGCGCTCCTCTCGCATCTCCTGCTGCGGCGCTGGCACGAAAGCGCGCTGGACCGGGGAGGCTAGGGGCGCGGCGCACTTGCCTCTGCGGCGAGCGAGACCTTTGCGGAGATGCGCGAGCGCATAGGCTCTCGTCATGGCCGGGCTCGTCCCGGCCATCCACGCCTGCTTCAGTCGAAATTCAAGGATTGCCCGTCGCCGTCATTGCGAGGAGGCGGCAGCGACGATGCGATCTCGCAACGGTCGCCGGTTGCGAGGAACGAAGCAAAGCAATCCGGGGCCGCAAATCGCCGTAACTCCCGAATTGGGGAAATAGGTACGTGTCCCCGTAATTCCGTAATTCTTGTAATTCTTAATTCTGCATTTCGGCTGCATTTGCAGCGAGAGCGGCGCGGCAGGGGGCGATGCTCAGGGTCGACACCGCCCCATGATTTCCTGCTATTTGCAGCACCGACGCCGCGCCGAGGCGCCGCTGCCGTCAGCCGCCTCTTTGCCGCGCCAGCGCTTCCCTCACCGCCTCGACGAGCTTCCCCTCGGGCACCGCGAGCTGGGCTGGCCGCGCGGCCTTGTAATCCTCATGCGAGGCGATGGCGCGGGCTTGTCTTGCGCCTTCGATGAGGTCCTTGATCTGCACTTCGCCTTTCGCCTTCTCGTCGCCGCCCTGGATGACGACGAGGGGCGAAGAGCGCTTGTCGGCATATTTCATCTGCGCCTTCATGCCGGCCCCGCCGAGATACATCTCGGCCTTGATGCCGGCCTGGCGCAGCTCCTGCGCCATGCGCTGGAAGTCGCCTATGCGCTCGCGGTCCATGACGAGCACGACGACGGGGCCTTGCGCCTCCCCGCCCGTCACGATCGGGCTCTTGATCGCCTTCAGCGCGGCAAACAGCCGCGACACGCCGATCGAGAAGCCGGTCGCCGGCACGTCCTCGCCGCGGAAACGCCCGACAAGGCCGTCATAGCGCCCCCCGCCGCCGACCGAGCCGAACACCACGGGCTGGCCCTTCTCGTTCGGCACCTCGAAGGTCAATTCGGCCTCGAAGACCGGGCCCGTATAGTATTCGAGGCCGCGCACCACCGAGGGGTCGATGCGGATGCGGTCCCACCCGAAGCCAGCGCTGTCGGCGAGATCCGCGATCGTTTTCAAGTCTTTGATCCCGGCCGATGACAATGCATTGTCCCCGAACGCGCTCATAAAATGATCGAGAACACCAGCATTCGATTTGACGAAAAAACTTGGCGAGCCGCTCCCCGATACTTGGTCGAATCGCTGAACGTCTCCTTTGACAGGCCGTCCACCAGACCATGTGGAAGTAACATTTTGCAAGGGTGTCACGTATGACAGGGTGGCGAAATCAAGAATACGATCGATGGCCTTCTCATCGAGGCCAACGCCCCTCGTAAAATCGCCGCTTTCATCCTTCCGACCATCTCCGAGCAACGCTCGGACGCCTTCTTCGCCTAGACGATCGTACTTATCGATCGCCCGCATCACTTGCAGCCGCTTGCCGGCATTCTCCTCGCCGCCGAGGCCGACCGCCTCCATCACCCCATCGAGCACCTTGCGGCTATTGACCTTGATGACATAGTCGCCGCGCTCGATACCCACAGCCTCCATCACATCGGCCATCATCATGCACATCTCGGCGTCCGCCGCGGGCGAAGCGGCGCCCACCGTATCGGCGTCGAACTGCATGAACTGGCGAAAGCGCCCGGGGCCCGGCTTCTCGTTGCGGAACACCCATCCGGCCCGATAGCTGCGGAAGGGCTTGGGCAGCGCGTCGAAATGCTCGGCGACATGGCGGGCGAGCGGCGCCGTCAGGTCGTAGCGCAAGGACAGCCATTGCTCGTCCTCGTCCTTGAAGGAGAACACGCCTTCGTTCGGCCGGTCCTGGTCGGGCAGGAACTTGCCGAGCGCGTCGGTGTATTCGATGAACGGCGTCTCGATCGGCTCGAAGCCGTAGCGCTCATAGACGTCG
>JBIOEK010000421.1:0-3832 GCA_044445925.1 Hyphomicrobiales bacterium | reverse complement strand
CCTATATGGCCTTCGCGCCGAGCGGCGATGCCAGCGTGCGCCTACTCAACATCGAGACCGGCCAGCGCGAGATCGTCGGCAACTTCCCGGGCATGACCTTCTCGCCGCGCTTCTCGCCGGATGGGCAACGCGTGGTCATGAGCCTCGAGCAAAGCGGCAACGCCAATATCTATGCCATGGATCTGCGCTCGCGCGCCACGACCAGGCTCACCGACACGCAGGCCATCGACACCTCGCCCTCTTATTCCCCCGACGGCTCGCAAATCGTCTTCGAGAGCGATCGCGGCGGCGCTCAGCAGCTCTATGTGATGGCCGCGAGCGGCGGTGGGGCGAAGCGCATCTCATTCGGCGCGGGACGCTACTCGACGCCGGTCTGGTCGCCGAAGGGGGATTACATTGCCTTCACCCGGCAGACCTCGGCGGCCTTCGGCATCGGCGTGATGAAGGCGGATGGCTCGGGCGAGCGCATCTTGACCGAAGGCTTCCACAATGAAGGGCCGACCTGGGCGCCGAACGGGCGCTACCTGATGTTCTTCCGCGACCAGGGCGGAGCCAAGATCTTCATGGTCGACGTGACGGGACGCGTGGACGTTCCGGTGCCGACTCCAAGCTTCGGCTCGGACCCGGCCTGGGGGCCGTTATTGGCTTGAGGCAATCAGCAATGCCTTTGCCGATCGTTCCGCCCCAAATTCGCCACTCATACTTCGTTAACCCTGCCAGCAGGTTTAACGGCCATACGGCCTTTTCGGCGTGCTCGTAAGCCCTCGTCAAGGTTGACGGAACCTTGGCTTAACCGGCGCGGGTCTATGGGGCGATAGTCGAATTCAATTGGATCCGGAGGTCCGGCATGTTTCATCTTCCCGCCTCGGCTCGCGCCGTGAAGTTCGCCCTTGCAATCGTGGCGGCGCTCGCAGCGTCGGCATGTGCCAAGAATGCGGATGACGTCAACCAAGGCGGAGCCGGCGCTCCGGGCAGCCAGCAGGATTTCGTCGTCAATGTCGGCGACCGCGTCTTCTTCGAGACGGATTCCTCCGAGCTGACCTCGGCGGCGCAGACCACGCTCGCCAAGCAGGCCGCATGGCTCACCCGCTACGGGAACTACTCCTTTACCATCGAGGGCCATGCCGACGAACGCGGCACCCGCGAATATAACTTCGCCCTCGGCGCCAGGCGCTCCCAGGCCGCGCATGACTACCTCGTCTCCAAGGGGATCGCCGCCTCGCGCATGCGAACCGTCTCCTACGGCAAGGAGCGACCGGTCGCGACTTGCGACGATATTTCCTGCTGGTCGCAGAATCGGCGCGCCGTGACGGTGCTCTCGGGCGCGCCTGCGTCCTGACGCGTCGCTTTGCGCGGAATGCCGGCTTTCCGTCGTCTGAGCGCCTGAATCCCGCCGCTGTGAGGCGTATTGTGGTTCGGCGCGGCTCTTGCTAGGCGGCCTTGCGAGCGCTCGTGCCACGCGCTTTTTGGCGTGCGCCGCGTCAACGGTCGGCAAGGGGCTATTTTCCGTGATCAGGCGTCTTCTCAGCTGCGTCGCAATTCTCACGGGGCTCGCACTTGTGCCCGGTCTTCGGGCGGCGCGCGCCCAGGACGCGGGCGAGGTAGTCGTGCGCCTGTCGCAGGTCGAGGCGCAGATGCGACAAATGTCAGGAAAGATCGAGGAGCTGGAGTTCCAAAATCAGCAGCTGCGCGATCAGCTCAAGCGCTTTCAGGAGGACACGGAGTTCCGTTTCCAGGAAAGCGGCAAGGGTTCCGGTGGCCAGGCGTCGACGCCGCGGGCGCCGCTGGCACCTGCGGCGCCGCCGCGACAGATCGCCACGGGCGCGCCTCCATCGGCCGCCCCGGCTCCGGCAGCCCCCATGGCCGCGGCCCCCCGGAGCCCGGCGCGCGGCGATGCCTATGACCCGCAAGGCGATCCGAATGCGCCTGGAGCGCCGCGGTCGCTCGGGCCGCCCGCAAGCGTCGTGCCCGCGCCCCGGCGGGCCGCAGCGCCCGGAAGCATCATGGAAGACCCGGACGGACCGCCCGCCGGGCCCGGCACGCCGCTCGATATCGCCGGCGCCGGGAGCCCGCAACCCGTACCGGCTCAGCCACGCCCGCCGCAGACATCGATCGCGGCGACCGGCACCGATTCCGTGCGCGCCGATTTCGACAACGCCTACACCTTCATCCAGCAGCGCCAATTCGAGCAGGCGGAGATGGGATTTCGCAGCTTCCTGCAATCGCATCCACGCTCCAAGCTCACCTCGGACGCGACCTATTGGCTGGGCGAGAGCTATCTGCAGCGGGCGCGCTATCGCGACGCGGCCGAGCAGTTCCTGAAGATCACCACAAGCTTCGGGAGCTCGACCAAGGGGCCGGACGGCATGTATAAGCTCGGCGTCTCGCTGCGCGGGCTCGGCGCCAACGACCAGGCCTGTGCCACCTTCGCCGAGGTCGGACGAAAATACCCGACGGTGCGGCCGGCGCTGCTCAAGGAAGTGCAGCGCGAGCAACAGCGCGCCAAATGCCCGAGCTAGCCGCAGGCGCTGAAGTTCCGCTCGATCACGAGGACGCCAGGAGGCTTCTCGCGCCGGCTCTCGGGGGGGCGCGGCGAGCCCTGCTCGCGGTGTCGGGTGGCCCCGATTCGGTCGCAATGATGCGGCTCGTCGCAAGGCTCGCGCAGGAAGGCCTCGATTGCGAGCTTCAGGTCGCGACCGTCGATCACGGCTTGCGCTCCGAGGCGCGCCGCGAGGCGCAGCAGGTGGGCGCCTGGGCGCGAGAATGCGGCCTTGTCCACAGCGTCCTGCATTGGGAAGGGCGCAAGCCCGTGACGCGCATCCAGGAACGGGCGCGCGCCGCGCGCTACGCGCTGCTCGGCTCGAAAGCGCGCGAGATCGAGGCCGAGCTCCTGATCACCGCCCATACGCTCGACGATCAGGCTGAAACCGTGCTGATGCGGATCTCGCATGGATCGGGCATCGCCGGGCTCGCAGGCATGCGACCGGTGTCGGAGCGCGAGGGGCTCGTCCAGGCGAGGCCCTTTCTCGGCGTCGCCAAGACCCGGCTCGTCGCCACGTGCCGCGCCAATGGCTGGCCATTCATCGAGGATCCCTCGAATGCCGATCCGCGCTTCGCGCGAACGCGCTGGCGCAAGCTCGCTGCGGCTCTCGCGAAAGAGGGTCTGACCGCGACACGCCTCGCGAGGCTCGCCGAGCGGGCAGCCCGCGCCGAAGAGGCGCTCGAGGCCAAGGCCCGGGAGGCTTTCGATAAGGCCGCCATCGTCCGGGACCCTGACGGCCTCGACCTGGACATGGGGCTGCTGTGGCAGAACGAGCCGCAAGAGATCGCCCTGCGCGTCTTGCTGCGCGCGCTCGCCTTGCTGCAAGGCACAAGGCACCCCTTGCCCATCCGCCTCGATCGGGTCGAGAATCTGCTCGCGGCGCTCGGCACCGCGTTCGCGGCGGGCGAGAGGCTCAGGCGGACGGCCGCCGGCGCCATCCTCGCCTATGACGGGAAAAACAAGCTCTCTCTTACCCGCGAAGGACCGCGGCGGCGCGGCCGCGCGGGAGCGATCGGCAACGGACGCAGCGGCTCGGCGCGGGCATCGGACCCGTCTCGCGCCAAAGAGGGTAACACTAATGCGTTGTTGGCGCTGGTTTGATGGGCGATTCGGCGGTATGGTGCTATTGCTGCGGGCTCGGCTTGGAATGGGAGCGTCGCGCCCTTACATTAACTTTGTGCCGGTAATGGAAATGCCTGGTGAACGCGGCTGGAGCGTCACCCTCGGAACGTATGTGAAACGATGAATCCGAACCTCCGCAATTTCGCGCTCTGGGCCATCATCATCCTT
>JBIOEK010000420.1:0-3833 GCA_044445925.1 Hyphomicrobiales bacterium | reverse complement strand
TCGTAAATGTGCCTGAGGCTCCACGGGCCTGGACGCGCAACGGCGGTCAGGTTCTCCTCGACGGTCAGCGAGCGAAAGATATTGCGCTCCTGCGGCGTCCAGCCGATGCCGGCTCGCGCCCGCTCGTCGGGCCGCAGGCGCGTCAGATCGCGGCTGCCGAGCGCGATGCGCCCGGAGCGATGCCGCGTGACGCCGATGATGGTATTGACGAGCGTCGTCTTGCCGACGCCGTTGCGGCCGAGCACGGCGAGCGAGCGCCCCTCGCCGAGCCGCAGCGATATGTCGGAGATGACGATCGCCTCGCCATAGCCCGCCGAGACGCCTTCAAGGACGAGAAGCTCATTCATCCTGCGCCTCGCCGAGATAGACGGCCCGCACCCGCGCATCCTTGGCGATTGCTTCCGCGGGCCCCTCCGTCAGCAGCGCCCCGTTGACCAGCACCGAGATGCGATCCGCATAGGCAAAGACAAGGTCCATGTCGTGCTCGATCAGAAGTATCGAGACATCGCGCGGAAGGGCGGCGAGCGCGGCTACGAGCTCATGCCGCTCGGCTTCCGGAACACCGGCGGCCGGCTCGTCGAGCAACAGCACGCGCGGCCGGCAGGCGAAGGCGAGCGCGATCTCGAGAAGGCGTTGCTTGCCGTAGGGAAGGCTCAAGCTGCGCTCATCGAGCACATCGGTCAGGCGGAAGCGTTCGGCGATCTCCACGACCTCGGGCACGATGCCGCCCCCTTCCCCGATGCGCCGCCACCACTGCGAGCCCTCGCCGCGCCGTTCGGAAACCGCGAGCGCCAGCGCCTCGAGCGGGGTCATCCCGGAGAAGAGCTGGTTGATCTGGAAGGTGCGGGCAAGACCGCGCCGCACGCGCAGGTCGCCGCGTAGCCGCGTCACATCCTCTCCGGCCAGGAGGATCTTGCCGCCGCTCGGAGCCAGGACCCCTGTGAGCAGATTGACGAAGGTCGTCTTGCCGGCGCCATTTGGTCCGATCAGGGCTTGCCTCGCCCCCACCTCCAGGCGAAACGAGACATTGTCGGTCGCCAAGATGCCGCCGAAGCGCTTGGCAAGCCCGATCGTCTCGAGTGCCGCCGTCAAGAGCCGGCTCCCGTGGGGCGCGCCGCGATGCCAGCCTCGTCAAGGACAAATCCCAGACGAATTGCCGCGGCGCGAAGGCCCCGGCGAGTGACCTGCCCAAGTCGATCTCGCCCGATGAGCACGAGGCAAACGAGAACGAGCCCGATCCAGAATTGCCAGTGCTGCGGCGTGATCGCGGAAAACCCGTCCTGCATCACGCGAAATACGGCGGCGCCGATCAGGCCGCCATAGAGATAGCCCGTGCCACCGATGATGAGCACCAGCAAGACATCGGCCGAGCGGCCGAAATCGAACACGTCGAGCGAGACGAATTGGGTGGTTTGCGCCAAGAGGGCGCCAGCGATGCCCGCATAAGCCGCCCCGACCGTATAGATGGCGACGAGCCGCCTCGACACCGGAACGCCGATGGCCGCGGCCCGCAGCGGATTGTCCCGGATCGAGCGCAGCGACAGCCCGAAAGGCGAGTTGACGATGCGCCGCGCCAACACGAACATCAAGAACAGCACCGAGAGGCTGTAGATGCAGGCCGTGCGGCCGAAGATGTCGAAGGCGAACAGGCCTAGCACCGGCCCCGGCACGACGCCTTGCAGCCCATCCGCACCGCCTGTCAGGGAGGCCATCTGGTTGGCTATCTCGCCGAGCAGCAGGGCCACGCCGAGCGTCACCATGAGCCGCGAGAGATCGGAGCCGCGCAACACCAGGAAGCTCGTCGCGAAACCGAGCACGGCTGCCCCCGCCCCGCCGGCAAGGAGACCGAGTGTCGGATCGACGACACCATGCTTGGTCAAGAGGCCGGCAATATAGGCCCCCACCCCCAGGAAAGCGGCGTGGCCGAGCGAAACGATCCCAGCATAGCCCAGGACGAGGTCGAGCGAGAGCGCAAACAGGGCCAGGATGGCGATCTCGTTGATCAGAAGATTGCGGCTCGGCAAGGCAAGGAGCACGAGAACGGCCAATCCCCAGAAGGCGATCTCGCCGCGGCGCCACTTGCCGCGCCGCGCCAATGCGAAGCCGGCGATCGTCTCCGCGGAATTCGGCTCAAGGGTGGCTTCCTCCGTCATCGCGAGCGCGCGAAGAGGCCCTGCGGCCGCAAGATCAAGACCAGGATCATCACCGTATAGATGACGAAGCCGCCGAAGGCCGGCACATAATATTTGCCCGCAACGTCCGCGACGCCCAGAATGAGCGAGGCGACGAAAGGCCCGGTGATGCTCTGCGTCCCGCCGACCGTCACCACGATCAGGAAATAGATCATGAATTTGAGGGGAAAGTTCGGATCGAGGCCGAGGATCTCGGTTCCCAACGCGCCGCCAAGGCCCGCAAGGCCCGAACCGACCACGAAGGTCACAGCGAATATGGTGGTGACGTCGATGCCGAGGCCGCGCGCCACGCGCGGATCATCGACGGCGGCGCGCAACTGGCTGCCGAACCTGGTGCGCGACAGGGTCAGCTGCAAGGCGATGGTCAAGAGCCCACAAATGACGATGATGAAGGAGCGGTAGATGCCGACCGACACGCCGAGAATGTCGACACGCCCTTGCAGGAAGGCCGGCAGCTTGATGATCCGCTGCTCCGACCCCATGACGAAATCGGTCGCGGCACAGGCCATGAACACGAGGCCGATCGAGAACAACACCTGGTCGAGATGGCTGCGCCCGTAAAGCCGGCGATAAAGCGTGCGCTCGAGCACGAGGCCGATGGCGGCGCTGGCGAGGAAGGCGCAAGGGAGCGTCGCCAGGAAAGGCACGTTCAGCCTTTCCATGAGCGAGACGGTGACATAGCCCCCCGCCATGGCGAAGGCGCCATGCGCGAGGTTGACGAAGTTCATCAGGCCGAGCGTCACCGCGAGTCCGCAGGCGAGCACGAACAGCAACATGCCGTAGGCTACGCCGTCGAACAGGATCGTCAGCATGAGCCAGTCATCGCCTGATCCAATCCGCGAACCGGTCCGGCCATCCCCGGTGCAGCGCCCCTTTCCAAGCCGTGCCCGTGGCAGCGGCAAGGATCGGTGCGGCGTCTCTTGCGATCGGGTCGGCTATTTGGCAGCCTTCACGGGATCCTTGACGTTGGGGATGGTCGCGAACTCGACATTGTAGAGTTCCCCATTCACTTTCTCGACCTTGCGAACATAGATGTTCTGGATGATGTCGCGTGTCGCGGGATCGATCGAGATCGGTCCGCGCGGGCTCGTCCAGGCCATGCCCCTCATGGCGGCGAGGAGCGCGTCGCCGTCGGTCGAGCCATTGGTCTTCTTCAGGGCATCGTAGATCAAGTGCATGCCGTCATAGCCCCCGACCGCCATGAAGTTCGGCCGCATGCCGTTATTGGCCTTCTTGAAGGCTTCGACGAAAGCCTTGTTCTCCGGGCTGTCATGGGCGGCCGAATAGTGATGGGTGGAGACGACGCCGAGAGCCACCTCGCCCATGCCGTTGAGCTGATCGTCGTCGGTGACGTCGCCGGTGCAGATCAATCGCACGCCGGACTTGTCGAGGCCACGCTCCAGGAATTGCTTCATGAACAGCGCGCCCGAGCCGGACGGCACGAAAACGAACAGCGCATCAGGCTTCAAGTCGGCAACCTTCTGCAGGAAGGGCGAGAAATCGGGGTTGGCAAGGGGAACCTTGAGGTTCTCCAGTATCGAGCCGCCACCCTTGGTGATGCGTTCGCTGAAGGCCTTCTCGGCGTCGAGCCCCGGCCCGTAATTGGAGACCAAGGTCACGACCTTCTTGATGCCGTTCTGC
>JBIOEK010000419.1:0-3838 GCA_044445925.1 Hyphomicrobiales bacterium | reverse complement strand
CTCCAGCTCGTACGTTACCGTCGTCGGCGCGCCCGGCGCTCCGACCCGTCTCCATGTATGCACGAGCCTGCGTGGTGGATCGACCTCGAGGAACTCGCCCTCGAGAGCGTAGGGGGCGCCCCTGGCAACGCCCGAAGACCGCCACCTTCCGCCCACCCGCACATCGCCTGTCCATTGCGTCGTGTTGAAGATGCCGGGCCTGACCCACCAGTCGACGATCTCTTTCGAGGCCAGCGCCTGGAAGACGCGTTCGGGCGGAGCCGCGATCTCCACTGTGGCGAGGATGCGCCCTTGCGCGAGGTCGGCGATGGCGCGGGCGCGGCTATTGGCGAGGCTTGTCATGTTCCCTCCAGGTTACGCTTCAACTGAGCAAGGCCGGATTGCCAAAATACCCGATATCCTTCGAGCCAGCCCGCTACGCTCTGGAGCGGGACTGGGTCGACCGTGTAGACGCGCTCGCGTCCGACGCGCCTGTCGACGACGAGCCGCGCTTGGCGCAGCACCCGAAGGTGCCTGGAGATGGCGGGCCGGCTCGAGCGAAAATCGGCGGCGAGCGCACCGGCCTTTGCGGGTCCGGCGCGCAGGCGATCGAGGATCGCGCGACGGGTGGGATCGGCGATGGCGCGAAACACATCGTTGCCGATCCGCGCGCCTCTCTCATTTCGTAACATAATTGTTACGTACCATCGAGCCGAACGAGCGTCAACATGGAAGCGAGCGAATTGCGCCAATGCGTTCCTGTTTGTTGGAGCTGAGGACGGCGGGAGGGACGGACAACGCTCGAATGGGCTTTCGCTCGCGTCGATGCTTGGATACCCTTGCGAAACTGCAATCCGAACGTCGTTAGGCAGGAGGTCGCCATGCGCGTAATGCTCGCTTGAGCGCTGCTTCGTAGCGGAGGCAAGCAATGACGCTGGCGCCGCTCCTTGACGCTGCTCCCGTCATCCAAGTTCATGCATTTGCGGCGCTCGGCGCCTTCATGCTCGGGGCCGTGCAACTCGCCGCACCGAAGGGCACGATTCCCCACCGTGTGGTCGGGTGGATGTGGGTATTGCTCATGCTCGCGGTCGCCATCGCCTCGTTCCAGATCCACCAGATCAGAGTTTGGGGATCCTGGAGCCCGATCCATTTGCTGTCGATCTTCACGCTGGTCACCTTGCCGCTTGCGGTGCTTGCCGCCCACAGGCATCGCGTGCCTGCACACCGCAACGCGATGATCTCGATATTCCTGGGGGCCCTGGTGATCGCCGGCGCGTTCACATTGTTGCCCGGGCGCATCATGCATGCGGTCGCATTCGGCCCTTGAGCCTGCGCCTCGTCCTCGGCGCGGCCGCCCAGCCGGTCTTCTGGTGCGCGACGATCTTCTATAGCTTGTCGGTCCGGGTCCGGGGCTTCTGAGCCCGAGCTCGAGCATGAAGGTTAAGCGGCGTGCAAGAGCACACCCATCGACGCAAGGTCGCTCGCGATGTCGCCTCCGTCGTCGCCTGGCTGGTCGACGGGGCGCGCTCGGCCCCGCAGGCCGACGAGGTCCTGACGCAGCTCTGCGAGCGCCTCGTCGCTTGCGGCATTCCGTTGTGGCGCGTCGCCGTCTTCGTGTGGACGCTGCATCCCGAGCTCCTCGGACGCCGATTCCTGTGGCGGCTGGGCCAAGGCACGAACGTCTCGGCAGCGCCCCATGAGAACGCGCTTACCGAGGAGTTCCGGCAAAGCCCCGTGATCCGCATCTCCTCGACCGGGCTTGCGATCCGCCGCTGCCTCGCGGACCCCGATTGCCCCGCTGATTTCGCGGTCCTCGAGGAATTCCGTGCCGAGGGCGTGACCGATTACTTCGCCGCCCCGCTCCTGTTCAGCAATGGCGAGGTCCACGCAGTCACCTTCACGACGCGCCAGGAAGGCGGCTTCAGCGATGCGGAGCTCAGTGCGATCGAAGCCATCGTCGCGCCGCTCACTCGGGTCGCCGAGGTCAGGGCCTTGCGCCGCGTCGCCGTCAATCTACTCGATGCCTATGTGGGGCGCGAATCGGGAGAGCGAATCCTGGCGGGACGGATCCGGCGCGGCGACACCGAGGTCATCCGCGCCGCGATCTGGCTCTCCGACATGCGCGGCTTCACGGCGCGCGCCGACAGCATGGCTCCGCAGGCCTTGATCGCACTCCTCAATGGCTTCTTCGATTGCCAGGTGCCGACCATCCTCGATCATGGCGGGGAGGTGCTGAAATTCATGGGCGATGGCCTACTCGCCATCTTCCGGATGAGCGAGGGCGCAAATGAAGCGGAGGTCTGCGCGCGGGCTCTCGGCGCGGCCAGGGAAGCGCGCGCGAGGATTCTGGCATTGCCCGTGGCGGATGCGTCGGGTCGCGCCGAGGCGGTGCGCTTCGGGCTTGCTCTGCATGTAGGCGAAGCGCTCTACGGCAATATCGGTGGAGGAGGGCGGCTCGATTTCACCTGCATCGGCCCGGCCGTGAACCGGGCGGCCCGCCTCGAAAAGCTCGCCGGCGGGCTGGGGCGCATGATCATCGGCTCGAGCGCCTTCGCGCAGCACCTGCCTGACGACTTCAAGCCCATCGGGGATTTCTCCCTTCAGGGCTTTCGCGACGCCGAAACCGCTTTCGAATTGCGCGACGAGTGAGGCGCGCTCCGTAACATGTTGAGGCTCGGGGCGATTACGCGATAGCCTCGACAAGGACGGGCTCGGAAGATCGCGGCGGGGCTCGATCCGGTCACTCGTTCAACGGGAGCAGCTTAGGTGCCACTCAAGATCTGGGGCCGGCTCAGTTCGGTCAATGTGCAAAAGGCGATGTTCTGCGTCGAGGAATTGGGCCTTCCCCATGAGCGCATCGATGCGGGCCTCAGCTTCGGCATCGTCGATACGCCGCAATATCGCGCCAGGAACCCCAACGGTCTCGTGCCCACGATCGAGGATGGCGGCTTCGTGCTGTGGGAATCCAATGCCATCGTGCGTTACCTCGCCGCGAAGCACGCTGCCGGCACGCTTTGGCCGAACGATCCGCGCGAGCGCGCCGACGCCGATCGCTGGATGGACTGGCAGACGACCACGCTGCAGCCGGCCATGGGCCCGGCCTTCCTGCATCTCGTGCGCCTTGCGCCCGAGAAGCGGGACGCAAGCGCGGTCGAGCCCTCGAGGGTGCGGACTGAAGCCTGTGTCGCGATCATGGAGGCGGCGCTTGAAGGCAAGAGGTTCATCGCCGGCGAGCAGCTGACGATCGGCGATATCGCACTCGGCCCCGCGATCCATCGCTGGCTCAACCTGCCGCTGGCGCGGGTCGCGTGCCCGAACGTTGAGCGCTGGTATCGCGAGGTCATGGCCCGCCCTTCGGCGCGACAAGCCATGCAACTGCCGATAAGCTGAAGCGTGGCTCGACGGCTTCCCATCGGGTCTATGATGAGGGAGAGGATTTCGTCAGCTTCGAGACGAGGCTCGCCCGGCGCTGACGGCAAAGGCTGGTCGGCCGGAAGCCGCGGCCGATGCCCGGCTCTTGAAATCCGCCCGTCTCCGGTTCAGCCACAGCACGCCGAGGGCGAGCGCCACCGGCACCAGCGCCAGCCAGGTGCCGACCAGGGCCAACGCGCAGCCGACCGCGAAGAACAGCGAGATCAGATGCTCGATCATGCCGACGAACTTCGATTGCTGGTGCCTTCGCATCATGTCGCCGCGCCGGCCGGGGGAGGGGTGCCAGAGATTGAGGCAGGCGGTTGCCACCGCCGCGCCTGCCGCGAAGGTGAAGGTGAGAAAAGCTGCCCGCGGGGCGAGCATGGTGAGCCAGATGAGGGGCAGCGCTACGATCAGGGTGACGGGGATCGAGATGGCTTCGATCTTG
>JBIOEK010000418.1:0-3843 GCA_044445925.1 Hyphomicrobiales bacterium | reverse complement strand
GTCTTCTGAAGATCGAACTCAACAAGCCCTGCATTGAACACCGAGACGATGTCGGTGAGCCGGCGACGAACCGTAGTGGTCGTGGTGTCGCGGGCAAGGAGATGGTCACGCACCTTCCTCGCGTCAGCACGCCGATAGGACTGGAGAGGCAAATCTCCGGTAGCTTCGATGGCTTGACTAATGGCGAACTTGACGCCTTTAGCGAAACTAGGCCGCTCCCCTTTAGGGTGGTTCTCAAGATAGACTTCCAGGGCCTCACTCAGGAGCCTTTGGCGGTTGGCGGGGTCCTCCTTCACCAACCGGACGGCTTCGCGCTCGGCGGGGCTTAGAATCTCGTTCACGGCTGCGTCGTCGGGATCATCCCCATCGCTATGGCGAGCCTCGGAGAATGCCTCGCCGTGGCGCCCCTCGAAATACGCGTTCAGCAACTCAATTGGCGCCATCTCCTTGGCTGGATAGTCGCGGCGGGCGGCGCCCGGCTCAAGGCCTAGCTGGTCCAGGATCGCGCTAGCGGCGGCGCGGGTTTCCTCTGTGGTCGCACCCGCGTCCAGGTTCGCGGGGGACCGAAGGGACTTCCAAAGGGCGTCGTCTTGGTCGACCTTCGGCCCCGCCTTCCTAAGAGCAGCCGAAAGGTCCTTGGTTCCCAGGCTGACCTTGCGGAATGTCTTGCCGGGGAAGTGTGCTTTCACGTCCTTCGGAATGCGTCGGTAGTAGTAGAAGGTGCCACCCCTTAGGGCCTTCACATATCGGACGGTCATGCGGAGAAAGCCATCATCAAAAATGGTTGCGGACATGGCGTGTAACCCCTCGTGTATACCCACGAGCGCCGTCCGACCATACCTAAATTGCTGAACTCGTTGAGGAACTTGGGAGTTCCTTGGCTCCCCGAGTAGGACTCGAACCTACGACCTAGCGGTTAACAGCCGCGCGCTCTACCAACTGAGCTATCGGGGAATGCTTGCGCCCCTATACCACGATGCGGCGCTGCTGCAAGATAGGTCTGTCGATCGCTCGCTCGAGATACGCCGGACGGACCTTCCATGCAGCTTCGTGCCACCGCTTCCGTTGAAACCCATATCCTCGCCGATCTGAAGGCGAAGGCGGAGATCGCCGTCGATCGCTTCGGCATCGCCCATATCAGGGCTGAAAGTCTCGCCGATCTGTTCTTCGCCCAAGGCTTCAACGCGGCGCGCGACCGCTTGTGGCAGATCGATCTGTGGCGCAAGCGCGGCCTTGGCCTGCTCTCCGCGGATTTCGGGCCCGGTTTTCTGATGCAGGACCGGGCCCAACGCCTATTTCTCTATCGCGGCGACATGGAGGCGGAATGGGCGGCCTATGCTTGCCAGGATATGCACGCCATATGCGACGCCTTCACCTGCGGCATCAACGCCTATGTGGCGCTGACCGAGCGCGAGCCGCAGCGTCTGCCGCCTGAATTCGAGGCGCTCGGCACGCGGCCTGCGCGCTGGGCACCAGAGGATGTGGTGCGTATCCGCAGCCATGGCCTGACGCGCAACGCCATCTCCGAGATCATGCGCGCCATCGTCATGTCGCGGGCCGATGCGGCGACCGATCTCTTGCGCGCCAATCTCGATCCGCCGGCGCAAGCGCGCCAGGACGCGGGGCTCCACTTCGCGAATATCGGGGTCGAGGCGCTCGATGTGTTTCGCCTGGCGCTCGCCGGCGTCAGCTTCTCGAAGGAACGGCTCGAAGCCTCGCTCGGGGAGGCCAAGCGCTGGAGCAAGGTCAATGAGCTCGGCGAGGTCGTGGAGGATTTGGCCGCCAGCGGATCGAATAATTGGGCGATCCATGGCAGCCGCACGGCGAGCGGCCGGCCGATCGTGGCCAACGACCCCCATCGCGCCCATGCGGTGCCCTCGCTTCGTTATCTCGTGCATCTTAAGGCGCCGGGCTTCGACGCCATCGGCGCCGGCGAGCCGGCAGTGCCCGGCATCTCGATCGGCCATAACGGCAAAATCGCCTTCGGGCTGACGATCTTCTGCGCCGATCAGGAGGACGTCTATGTCTACGAGACGCGAGAAGGCGCGCCCGATCGCTACCGCCATGGCGAGGGCTTCGAGGCGATGCGGGTCGTCGAGGAGGACATTGCCGTGAAGGGCGCGCCCGCCCAGAAGGTCAGGCTCAAATTCACGCGGCACGGTCCGGTCATCCACGAGGATGCAGCGCACAATGTGGCAATCGCGGTGAGGAGCGTCTGGTCCGAGCCGGGCTCGGCCGCCTATCTCACGAGCCTCGCAGCGATGCGGGCCCGCGATTTCGAGGGTTTCCGGCAGGTGCTCGGCTCCTGGGGCGCGCCATCCGTCAACATGGTCTATGGGGATGTCGCGGGAAACATCGCCTGGCTGCCGGCCGGCAAGATGCCGAAGCGTCCGAATTGGAACGGGCTCCTGCCGGTCGCGGGCGATGGGCGCTATGAATGGGACGGCTTCGTCCCGATGCACGATTTGCCGGTCCGCCTCAACCCGCAGGAGGGCTTCGTCGCGACGGCGAACGAGATGAACCTGCCCAAGGATTGGCCGCATGCGCGCATACCGATCGGGCATGAATGGTCGGAACGCTCGCGCACGACGCGCATCCATGAGGTCCTCGGCGCCCGCCGCTCGGAAAGCATCGCCTCCTCATGCGCGCTCCAGACCGATGTCGTGTCGATGCCGGCGCGCCGCCTGAAGCGGCTTCTCGCCGGCCTTGCGGGCGGGGAGGGGGATGCGGCGCTCGGGCTATCGCTGCTGAGGGGCTGGGATTGCGCCCTCGAGGCCAATAGCGCTGCCGCCGCGCTCTTCGAGATCTGGTGGATGCGGCATCTGCGCCTGCGCCTCTTGGCGCGGCTCTCGAAGGATGCGGCACTCGCCAAGCTCCTGCTGCCCGGGGATGTCGATGGGATGCTCAATGTCCTCGAGACGCCCGACGCCCGCTTCGGAGCCGATCCCGGCGCCGGGCGCGACGCTCTCTTGCGCGAGACCCTGGCCGGCGCCGTCGCGGAATGCCGCGAGCGCCTCGGCGCCGATCCCGGCTTCTGGCGCTGGGGCGCGCTGCATCACGGCTATTTTGAGCACGCGCTGTCGAATCTTAGCGCCCCCTCCGCGCCTCGCCTCGATGTCGGCCCCTTGCCCAAGGGCGGCAGCGGCTCGACGCCGATGCATACCGGCTATCGCCCGAGCGATTTTCGCATCACCCATGGCGCCTCGGTGCGCATCGTCATGGATGTCGGGGAATGGGACAACAGCTTATGCATCAACGCGCCCGGCCAATCGGGCGATCCGCGCTCGCCCCATTACGGCGACCTCGCTGCCGCTTGGGCGAAGGGCGAATATGTGCCGATGCTCTATAGCCGCGCCCGCATCGAGCCCGAGATCGTCGAGCGCATCGAGCTCGTGCCGGGCGCGGGGCGGGGTTAGCCTTCGCAGTCATGGCCAGCGCTGATCGCCTGCCTCCCCTCACGAGCGCGAGCGACTACGGCGTGCATGATTGGTGTCATCCCCGGCGAGCCGCCACAGGAGAGCGTGTGCTGATTTCGCAGGACCGCGCACAGTGGCCGCGAGGGAAGGGGATCCATGAAGCCTCGGCAAATCTGGATTCCCTTCCCCTCGCCCCGGACCAGGGGTCCGTGGCTCGGCCGGGAATGACACCACAGCTTTATGCAAGGATCTCGCGAGAAGAGAGATGGGGGCCCGCGGCGGATTTGACCCCCCGCGCGACTTCTCCTTCCGCAAAAGCCGGTAGCAGGAGATGATCGACGTCTTCATCTCCTATTCCCGCGAGGACCGTCCTCAGGCAGCCGAGCTCGCGCAATTGCTCGAGCAGCATGGCTACACGGTCTGGTGG
>JBIOEK010000417.1:0-3849 GCA_044445925.1 Hyphomicrobiales bacterium | reverse complement strand
TCGAGGCGCTGCACCAGGCCGTCGCCAAGGAGCTCGGCGGCGTCGACGTGCTCGTCCTCAATTCGGGAGGGCCGCCTCCGGGCGGTGCGCAAGGCGTATCGAGCGCCCAATGGCGCAGCTCTTTCGAAAGCATGTTCGTGGGGCTGGTGCGGCTAGCCGACCTCGTCCTGCCGGGCATGATCGAGCGCAAATTCGGCCGCATCATCTCGGTAATCTCTTCGGGCGTGATCGAGCCTATCCCCAACCTCGCCATCTCGAACGCCATCCGGCCGGCCCTGGTCGGCTGGAGCAAGAGCCTGGCGAACGAGGTGGCGCGCCACGGCGTCACCGTGAACGCAGTCGCGCCGGGGCGGATCGCCACCGACCGCCTGACCCAGCTCGACAAGGCCAATGCCGAGAAACAGGGCAAGCCGGTCGAGGAGGTAGCGGCGGCGGCCAAGTCGCGCATTCCGGCCGGCCGCTACGGCACGGTCGAGGAATATGCGGCAGCCGCCGTGTTCCTGGCGAGCGAGGCCGCGAGCTTCATGACCGGCTCGATCCTGCGGGTCGATGGGGGGCAGATCGCGAGCCATTGAGCGTTAATCGGGTGCTGTCAGAATTCGGGAGGCGGACCCATGCCGATCAGTTCGAGCTCAGGCTGGTGCCGACGCTGGTGAAGGTCGCGTTGAGCTTGGTGCCGGTACCCCGCAGGGCCGCAATAATCACAACCGCGACCAGCGCCGCGATCAATCCGTATTCGATGGCAGTCGCTCCGCTCTCGTCTTGGGCGAACCTCATCATGAGGGTCTGCATTTTTCTATAGCTCCGACATGAGCCGATTCTCATTCGTTGATGGTCGTAGAGTTGGAGTCCTCAAGGACGGTTAATTCCCAGGCGAGAGTTTCTTGCGCGTGTTATGACATCGCCCCATCCGAACCGGGACGCTTGCGCCAAAATTCGGACAGCACCCATTATCGAGGGTCGCTCGCCGTTAAGGCCGCATTCACCATGATGGCGCCAGGCTCGGTTCGACAAGAAAAGGATCCCCCGCGCGCCGCGCCGGGATCGAGAGGCAAGAAGGCATGTGCCGATTCCTCGCCTACCGCGGAACGACGATCTATCTCGAGGATCTGATCGCCTCGCCCTGCCATTCGCTGATCCACCAATCGCTGAGCGCGGAGGAGGCGAAGGCCACGACCAATGGCGATGGCTTCGGGGTCGGCTGGTACGGCGAGCGGGAAGAGCCGGGCCAATACCGCGAGGTCAGGCCGGCCTGGTCCGACGAGAACCTGCTTTCGCTTGCTCGCCAGGTGCGCTCGGGCCTGTTCTTCGCCCATGTGCGCGCCGCCACCGGGACGGCTACCACCCGCGCCAATTGCCATCCCTTCGTGCGCGGCCGCTACATGTTCATGCATAACGGCCAGGTCGGCGGCTGGAGCCGGGTGCGGCGCGCCATGGAAAGACTGATCCCTGACGAGCTCTATGTCGACCGAGCCGGAACGACCGATTCCGAAGCGCTTTTCCTGCGCATCCTCGCCCTTATCGACGAAGGCGTAGCTCCGCTCGCCGCCATGCAGGCAACCTTGACGGAAGCACATTCCCTGATGCGCGCGGCCGGCGTCAAGGAAGCCTTGCGCTTTGCCGCGGCGCTGACCGACGGGCGCGACCTCTACGCGGTGCGCTTCGCGAGCGACGACAAGCCTCCGAGCCTCTATCTGTGCGAGCGCGAGGACAGCGTCATCGTCGCCTCGGAGCCCGTTGACGCTGCACGAGATTGCTGGCGGGCGCTCGGCCGGGACTGCGCGCTCGTCGCCAAGGCGGGCGAGCCTGCGAGCGTTCGCCCCTTCAGGATCGGCGAACTCGCTTCCGCCTGAGCGCCCCCAGTGGAATCTCGCTTCGGCAGAGCTCGACCGACCGCGCCACAGAAGCGGGCTTTACCACACCTTAATCCGCCACAATCACAGTCGAGACGAGGGCTGGGTGGGAAGCGGCGGCGGCGCAGGATCTTAGCGTTTCATGGCGTATGGCGGAAGGGGAGCGAATTCGCGCAAGCGCCGGGAGCCGTCCTTCGGCGCCGGACGTGGGCTTGCGGATTTGCGCCTTGCGCCCGAGGAGCGCGCCGCGCCGCTGCGCAAGGGCGGTGGCCAGCCGCAAGCGAGAGGCGCCACGTCAGATCGCGCCTCCGTCCGATCCAAGGCTTCGGGCGGCGGAACCGGCGGCGGCAAGCAGAGCCCCTCGCGCAAGGCGCGCCGTGACGGCCGCTCCCTGGTCAAGCGGCTCTTCGTCTGGAGCGTGACGCTTTGCCTCTGGGGGGTCATCCTCACCGCCGGGCTCGTCGGCTACTACTTCACCAAATTGCCGCCGATTGACCAGCTTGCCGTGCCCAAGCGCGCGCCCAATGTGGCGATCCTGGCCTCCGACGGCACGCTTCTCGCCAATCGCGGCGAAACGGGCGGTCGGACCATCTCGCTTTCCGAATTGCCGGCCTATGCGCCAAAGGCCTTCGTCGCCATCGAGGACCGGCGCTTCTACAAGCATTTCGGCATCGATCCGCTCGGCCTCGCACGCGCCTTCGCCGTCACGGTGTGGCGGCGCGGCCATGGCGGCATGCAGGGGGGATCGACGCTCACCCAGCAGCTCGCCAAGAACCTGTTCCTGACGCAGGAGCGTACCGTGTCGCGCAAGATCCAGGAAGCGATCCTCGCAGTCTGGCTCTAGCGCAAATTCACCAAGGATCAGATCCTCGAGCTCTATCTCAACCGGGTCTATTTCGGGGCCGGCGCCTATGGCATCGAGGCGGCGGCGCAGCGCTATTTCTCCAAGCCCGCCCGCCAGCTTTCGCTCGCCGAGGCGGCGATGCTCGCCGGCGTCGTCCAGGCGCCCGGGCGATTGGCGCCCAACCGCAATCCGGACGGCGCCCAGAAGCGCGCCGAGATCGTCATCGCCGACATGCGCGAACAGGGCTTCATCACCGAGGGCATGGCCAAGGCTGCGCTGGCCCATCCGGCGCAAGCCATCGAGAATGTCGGGGCAAGCGCCGCCAATTACGCGGCCGATTACGTGATGGACGCGCTCGACGAGAAGATCGGCGCGCTCGAGGGCGATATCAGCGTGGCGACGACGCTCGACTCCCGCCTGCAATCGCTCGCCGAGCATGTGCTCGAAGAGGAGCTCGACGCCAAGGGCGGAAAGCTCGATGTCGGCCAAGGAGCGATCGTGGCGATGGGGCCGGATGGGGCCGTGAAGGCGCTGGTCGGCGGCCGCGACTACACCAAGAGCCAGTTCAACCGCGCGACCTCGGCGCGGCGCCAGCCCGGCTCGTCCTTCAAGCCCTTCACCTACCTGACCGCGATCGAGCACGGCCTCACCCCCGACACTATGCGCGAGGACGGACCGATCAACATCAAGGGCTGGAGGCCCGAGAACTACACCCATGAATATTTCGGGCAGGTGACGCTGAAGCAGGCCTTCGCCATGTCATTGAACACGGTGGCGGTCCGGCTGGCCTATGAGTTCGGGCCGAAGGCCGTGGCCGCGACGGCCCTAAGGCTCGGCATCCAAAGCCCGCTGCAGGCGACGCCGTCGATCGCGCTCGGCACCTCGGAGGTCACGCCGCTCGAGCTCGTCAGCTCCTATGCGAGCTTCGCCAATGGCGGTCTCGGCGTCGAGCCGCATGTGATCTCGAGCGTCAAATCGGCCGCGGGCCAAGTGCTCTTCCGGCAGGGGGTCGAGAGCCATGGCCGCGTCATCGATCCCTCGGCCCATGCCATGATGATCGACATGATGCGCGAGACCCTGCGCACCGGCACGGCCCGCAAGGCTGAAATCCCCAATTGGGATGCGGCGGGCAAGACCGGCACGACGCAGGAT
>JBIOEK010000416.1:0-3849 GCA_044445925.1 Hyphomicrobiales bacterium | reverse complement strand
CTCCTGTCGTCCCGCTATTGGCGCTGCGCATCGGGATTTTGGCGAGGCCCCTCGGCCTGGAAGGCCTGGCTGCTCACCGCGCTGCTGGTCGCGAGCGTGCTGCTGCAATTGGCGATCCAATATCGCCTCAGCTACTGGAGCCGCGATTTCTTCGACGCCTTCGGACGCCGGGACGGTGCTATCCTTCGAGCCCAGGCACTGATCTTCCTGCCGCTTGCCGGGTCGAGCATGCTGGTGGCGATTTTTGCAGTCTGGGTGCGCATGACGAGACCCAGAACCTGATCGATCATTGGCTGGCGAACCACGACTTCCTACGGCTTCGATTTACGGTCGGGGAGGATCAGAACCCCGAATACCGGGGAGAGACCGAACAGCATCGCTCGCTGAGCGGGGCGCTCGACGAGGTGATCGCGCGCTGGCGAAGTCTTTGCCACCAGCTCATGCGCACCACGCTGGTGTCGCAAGGAAACGTCCTGTTGGCTCCGGTCATCGCCTGGGTCCTGTGCGCACCCAAATACCTCATCGGAACGATGTCGCTCGGCGAGGTTGCCCAGGTGACGGCCGCCTTCGTCATCGTGCAGGCGGCGCTCAACTGGCTGGTGGACAACTATTCGGGGCTGGCGGATTGCCTTTCCTCCATCAACCGCGTCGCCTCGCTGCTCTTGGCGTTGGACGAGCTCGAAGGCGGAACTCCTGCGGAGGCCGGCCAGGGAGCGGAGCTTCCAGAGCCGACGCGGTGACGCGGCCGTCATATCCGGCCACGCTGTCTGCCGGCGCTGCCGCCATCTCGCCTATGTGAGCAGCTTGCTGTTTTCTCCGTATTGCAGGACTTGAACCTTTTCGAGCGTCACCAGCCCGCTGCCCATCATGGTCTCCAAATCGGGCAGGAAACCCCTGATCTTGTCCTCGCCGTCCACGATCTCGATGACGATCGGAAGGTCTTCGGAGAGCCTGAGGATCTTTGCCGTGTGAAGGCGGCTCGAATGCCCGAAGCCCATCGGCCCGCGCAGGATCGTCGCTCCGGCGAGGTGGCGCTCGCGCGCCTTCAGCACGATCGCCTCGTAGAGGGGCCGGCCATTGAACTTGTCATCCTCCCCGATGAAGATCCGAAGCAGCATGGCATCGCGCGGGATGTGCATGATCAGGCCCCCTTGAGCCGATTGAGGGAGGCAGCCGCTGCGTAGCCGAGCCAGACCGCCGCGAGACACAAGACCACGGACAGGACGATGTTCGCGGATGCCAGCTTCATCTCGCCGTCGCGGATCAAATTGAGGGTTTGCAGGCTGAACGAGGAGAAGGTGGTGTAGCCGCCGCAAAAACCGACCATGACGAACTGGCGCATCTCGGTGCGGACCAGCAGGCGCCCGTCGGGCCCGGTCAGCGTCGCGAAGAAGCCGATGATGAAGGAGCCGATGACGTTGACGAGGAGCGTGCCCATCGGGAAGGTCTCGCCGAAATGATCGGCGGCGAACCCCGAGCACCAATAGCGAGCCGCGCCTCCGAGCGCGCTCCCCACCGTGATCCAGACATACATCATCGACCGTCTCTCCAGTTGCAGCACGCGCGCCGAGTGGGCCCTCCGTCGGCTCGCGGCCCGATGCCGCCGCATGAGGGTTGATGACCCGATCACTTGACCACCAGCACCTTGCAGGGCGCGAGCTCCACCAAACGGTCGGTCGTGCTCCCGATCAGCCGATTATAGAGCGCAGAATGACCCATATAGCCAATGACGAGAAGGTCGTAGCCTCCACGCTCGATGAATTCGACGATGCTTGGCACCGCGTGCCCGGCGACCACATGCGTCTCGAGCTTGACCCCTTTTTCCGCGCCGGCGGCAGCGATGACGCCTTCGAGCGCCTGCGGCGTTCGCTCGGCGTCGACAGCCTCGACATCGGCATGAGCACGAGCGGCAGCCCGACGGTCGGCGTGTCGCGCGCCATCAGCGACCGCCTGAGCGTCGGGGTGAAGGCCGGCAGCAAGCCGGAGGATAGCGGCGCCTCGGTCGATTACGACGTCACCCGCCATATCCGCGTTGAGAGCGGCATCCACGCCAAGGGAGGCTCGAGCCTCGGGGTCGACGCGGAGTGGGAATATAAGTAGGCCGCGAACGGTCGCCGGCGGTGGGAGCCTTTTCGAAGCTTGCGGCATGCTGCGAGGATCAGGCCGCGCTCTGCCGCGATCGGGTGCCGGCCGAACGACCGGAATCGACCGAGGCTGTGTGAAAACGCCTGTCGAACCGGTGCTTGATGGCTGGGGATTGAAGCTTGGCGGGATTCCCCGTTTGGCGAAGGTGTTTTAGAATCTCGAAGCGCCAGGTGCTTCGGGAGGGTGGAGATGAATCGGTTCGTTCGGGGCGAGGAGCGGATGCAGCAGACGTTGCTGCCGAACTGCTTGGAAGACTACGTCGCCGACGAGAATCCGGTGCGGGCGATCGAGGTCTTTGTAGAGGAGCTCGATCTGGCGGCCTTGGGGTTCGAAGGGATGATCCCAGCGGCGACGGGGCGCCCGGCTTACCATCCCTCGATCCTGCTGAAGATCTACCTGTACGGCTATCTCAACCGCATCCAGTCCAGCCGGCGGCTCGAGCGCGAGGCGCAACGCAATGTCGAGCTAATGTGGCTGACGGGACGGCTGTCGCCCGACTTCAAGACGATCGCCGACTTCAGGAAGGACAATGGGAAGGCGATCCGGGCGGTCTGCCGGCAGTTCATCATGCTGTGTCGACGGCTCGCCCTGTTCACCCAGGCAGTGGCCGCGATCGATGGCAGCAAGTTCAAGGCGGTGAACACTCGCGACAAGAACTTCACCAAGGCCAAGCTGAAGAAGCGGATGGAGCAGGTAGAGGCGAGCATCGAGCGCTACCTGCGGGCCCTGGACAGCGCGGACCGGGAAGAGGGCGATATCGCCGAGGCCAAGTCGGGGCGGCTGAAGGAAAAGATCGCCGCCCTGCGAGAACAGATACAGGCTTTCAAGGAGATCGAGAAGGTTCTGTTGGCTACGCCGGACCAGCAGATCTCGCTCACCGATCCCGACGCCCGATCGATGGCCACGAGCGGCCGGGGGAGCGGTATCGTCGGCTACAATGTCCAGACCGCCGTCGATGCGCAGCACCACCTGATAGTCGCCCACGAGGTGACCAACGTCGGCCACGACCGCGATCAGCTCTCCAGGATGGCCGATCAGGCCAAGGCGGCCATGGGCGTCGATGCCCTCGATGTCCTCGCCGACGCGGGCTACTTCGACGGCGAGGAGATCCTGGCCTGCGAGCTCCTGGGCGTGACGCCGTACGTCCCTAAGCCCCTGACCTCGGGCGCCAAGGCAGAGGGCCGGTTCGACAAACGGGACTTTACCTATGTCACCGAAGACGACACCTACCGATGCCCGGCCGGGGAGCGCCTCACCTGGCGCTTCACCTCGATCGAGAAGGGAATGACCCTGCATAGCTACTGGACGACCAAGTGCAGCGACTGCCCGCTGAAGCCCAAATGCACGACCAGCAACTGGCGCCGCATCAAGCGCTGGGAGCATGAAGCGGTAATCGACGCCATGCAGGATCGGCTGGACCGCGCGACGGCCACCATGCGCGTTCGGCGTCAGACGGTGGAGCATCCCTTCGGCACGCTCAAGTCATGGATGGGGGCCACCCACTTCCTGACCAAGACCCTCGAAAAGGTCCGAACGGAGATGAGCCTCCACGTTCTCGCCTATAATCTGAAGAGAGTGATCGCCATCCTCGGCGTCGCACCCCTCATGCAGGCGATGCGGGCCTGAGCCCACCGCCGCACCGGTTCTAGCCGACCAGCCCAAACCCTCAAACGCAGCGCTCGTCGAACCAGCCGTGGCTACTCG
>JBIOEK010000415.1:0-3852 GCA_044445925.1 Hyphomicrobiales bacterium | reverse complement strand
GTTCAGGCGCAAGCCCAGCCGCAGGACAAGCTCGAGCGCGTTCTTTCCGAGATCCGCGCAGGCTTCCGACCGCTCGTGATCGGCGACGGCATCAACGATGCGCTGGCGCTGAAGGCGGGCGCCGTCGGCATGGCGCTCGGCGCCAGGGGCGCCGACATCGCCGCAGCCTCCGCCGATATCGTCCTGGTGACCAATGACTTGCGCCGCGTGGCTACCAGCATCAGGCTCAGCCGGCGCTGCCGCTCGACGCTCGCCGTCAACGTGGCGCTCGGGCTCGGCTGGACGCTCGCGGTGATCGCGGCGGCGGCCAGCGGGGCGCTCGGCCCGAATGGCGCGCTCGTCGCGGCGGTGCTGCACAATCTCGGCACCTTCGCCGTGCTCGCCAATGCCGGCCGGTTGCTGCGCTTCGACGAGACGCGGACGACGGATCGTGACCCGATCGCCATCTCGGATCAGGCGGCGGTCCGTTCCACCACCGCATAGACGGCATAGCCGCGAAAGCGGCTCTCCGACCTCGCGTGCAGGCCAAGCCTTGCCGCCAATTCGACGAGCTCTCCGGCAAGGCTCAGGCGTGGCGTCACATGGAACATCGCGAGCCAGCGGTTGAGAGCCAGGCGGAACGGGGCCGGCAGGCCTGCCTGATCGCCGAAGTCGACGATATGCAGCGAGCCGCCGGGCGAGAGATGCTGGGCGGCCTGCGCCAGCGCTTCCCTCCAGGGCGGGATCATCGAGAGCGCGTAGGAGATGAGGATACGATCGAAGGAGGCTCGCCCGAACAGCGCCTCAGGATCGAAGCGCGTCGCATCCGCCTGGGCTAGCCGAACGCGATTGCCGAGGCCCGCGCGCAGCAACGAACGGCGCGCCGTGTCGAGCATCTCGGACGAGATGTCGAGGCCGTGGAAGCGCGCCCGGGGATAGGTTCTGGCGAGCTTGATGAGATTGCGCCCGGTGCCGCAGCCGATCTCGAGCACGCTTCCACCGATGGGCGGGGAGAGCTTGGCGATCAGCTCGTCGCGGCCGAGCAGGTAGAATTTGCGGCTCGCATCGTAGATATGGCGTTGCCGGCGATAGATGCGATCCATCAGGGCGCCGGTCTCGCTCATGCGGGGCGCCCGGCGAGCCTGTAGAGATGGAAGGCGCCGTAGATCGAGGAGCGGTCGCGCTGGCCGAGATCGCGCGAGCGCGCATGGTCATAGCTCCAGGCTTCGAGGATGCGCGCCGGCAATCGTCCGGGCAGCAGGCGCTCATCGGCGGCGGTGCGGAAGATCACGCGGGCGCCGGGGCAGGCGGTGCGGGTAATCTCCCTCCACAGAGCCGTGAGGTCTTCATCGTTCATCCAGTCCTGCGCATCGAGCAAGACATAGCAATCGACGCTCTCCGACGGTTTCTCCTTGAGGAACTCGGTGAGCGAGCGCTGCTCGAGGCGGATGCGGTTGGCGCGTTCGCGCACAGCTTCGAAATTCTGCCGCTGCAGATAGGGCGGCAACGCCGCGTCGCCGGTCGCGTAGCGGCGCCCGAAGGCCTGCCAGGCGAAGTAGTTGGTCTTGATGTCGAAGCCGCAGGCGAGCCGTTCGAGCCGCTGGCGCAGCACCGCGGCGATGCCGTCGGGGAGATCCTGCGACAGGCTGCGATATTGCGAGGGCGGAATGCCGAGACCGTAGAGCGAAGCAGGCCTGCGGATCAGCCAGCGCAGGAAAGCCTTGTCGAAGATCGGCGCGAGATGCCGGTCGAAGAGGAGACGCTGTTCCCTCAGGTTTTCGGCCTTCAGCACGGCCCCCGGATCGCAGCCATAGATCCGCGCCAGCAAATGTCCGGCGCCGATGAATTTCCCGAGCAAGCCATGCCGGTAGAAATTATGCGCGAAAGCCCCGATGCGCCGCCGTCCGCCCGGGCCTCGGGCTTCCCAATAGGCCCGCGAGGCCGCGTCGAGATGCGGCTTGATGACGGCGTCATAAGCAAGGACGTTGTCGGGCGATTGCGCGCCGCCGAAAAAGCGCAGGAACGCCTCGTAGTCGGGCAAATGGCGCAACGCCGCGAGCTTCAGATGACCGAGCGCGATATGCGCGCCGTTCAGGTCGACGGCACTGATCCGCGCCGGATTCGCCGTGAGATAGGACAGGATGTTGCAGCTGCCGGAGGCGATCGCCACCACGTGATCGCTAGGGCGGATGTCGAGGGCCGCCATGTCGACGACCGGGTCTTCCCAGATTTGCGGATAGACGAGCCCGCGGAACGCCAGCGTGAAGAGGCGTTCCAGCAGCCCGGCGCGCGAAAGCGCCTTGCTGCGATGCACCGCCATGTTCAGCCCGACGGCGGTTGCGCGGCGTACTGCCCTTGCCGATTGCGTCACCCGACCTCCCGCATTATCGCTTCCGGTCAATCGGCGTTAGGCGAGTCGCATGACGGTTGCGTGACCGTGGCGACGCGACATCGCGGCCCGGAGGCTTAAGGCGCGCCCTATCGCGAGCATTCCACTCGGAGAGAGCAGGCACGCCAACGCGCCTCAATGCCTCGAGCAGGCCTCGAGCGGCGAGATGCAGGCAATAGCTAGGGGTCCGTTCCCACCTCTTGGAGGAACGGCGCGAGCCGAATCACTTCTGTCGCGATGTTGCTCGGCGAACCGCGGACAGGTTCGCCGGAGCCGATCTTAGCTTCGCGGGGCCGGAGCACCCGGAACGACGCGCGGCTTTGTCGGCGGCAGCAGGCCGTCGCGCTGAGCCTTCTTGCGGGCGACCTTGCGCACCCGGCGGATCGCCTCCGCCTTCTCGCGCACTCGCTTCTCCGAGGGCTTCTCGTAGAAGCTCCTCTGCCTCATCTCTCGAAAAATCCCTTCGCGCTGCATTCTTTTCTTCAGCACCCTGAGGGCTTGATCGACATTGTTATCGCGTACGAGCACTTGCAATTGTGGGGTCCTATCCTGACACGGGGGAAGTCTGCGCGACGTCCCTAGCACGTTTCCCATGCCGCCGCACAGAGGGGAATCGACCCCCGTGCGAACCATCGCGCGGCGACCATCGCCAGCCGCCGGCGGCATTCACCCCGGCGATATGTGGGGCTATCGCATGAAGCGGGCGCGAGGCTGTGCCCTCAGCGCTTGGCGCAGGCCACCACCGCCACCACACCGTCGCCGTCGCAGCTCGCGCCCGTCATGCCCTGCATGGAAGCTGAGGAAGAGGCACCGCCCGAGGCTCGCGCGCAATAGGCGCTGACCATGATCTCGTCGGCGTTGCAGCTCGCGCTCGCCTTGTCGCTGAGGATGCGCAGCGCGGAGGCCGCAGGCCCTGCCTCGCCCTTCGCACCGGCTATGCCTTGAGCGCCTTGCGGTCCCACCTCGCCTTGCTGCCCGGCTGCGCCTTGCGGGCCGGTCGGGCCTGCGGGGCCGGGAGGACCTGCGGGGCCAGCGGCTCCTTGCGGTCCTGCCGGCCCGACGGCTCCCGCCGGTCCCACGCCTCCCGCTGGTCCCACGGCTCCTGCCGGTCCCACGGCTCCGGCTGCCCCTATGGCTCCGATCGCGCCAGCGGCTCCCGGCGGACCTTGCGGCCCCGGGGTGCCCTGCGGCCCGGCCGCGCCTTGAGCGCCTGCCGGGCCCTGCGCCCCTGCCGGCCCAGGCTTGCTGTCGCAGGATGCGAGGGCGAGCAGAGCGAGGAGGGATAGCGCAGAGGTCAAGTAGCGCATGGCATGGCTCTCTTGATCGAGGCACATTACCGACACAGCGTAATCTGCGTGCCGGCAAATGCGCAAGAGGGCGGCGATGAAATCTTACGCGCGACGGAACAACGGAAAATCCCGCCAATGGCGTCGTGGATAACCGCGCGGCCGGGGGGGGGGGGGGGGGGGGGGGGGGGGGGGGGG
>JBIOEK010000414.1:0-3853 GCA_044445925.1 Hyphomicrobiales bacterium | reverse complement strand
CTTCGCGCTGCGCCGCACCAAGGGCGTGGTCATGGAGATCGAGGCCGATCTCAACATGCGCGCCCTCATCGAGCGCTTGGGCATCGCGCCGCTCACTTCGATGTTCTGGTATTCCGAGACGGCGAAGCCCACCGCCATCGATTGGCGTCCGGCCGTGCATGACGCGGACGGGCTGGCGCTCTGGACGCGCACCGGCGAGCATATCTGGCGGCCCCTCAACAATCCGCCGCGCACGACGCTATCGAGCTTCATCGACGAGAACCCGCGCGGCTTCGGCCTGCTGCAGCGCGACCGCAATTTCGACCATTATCAGGATGGGGTGAAATATCATAAGCGCCCCTCCACCTGGGTCGAGCCGATCGGCGATTGGGGGCCTGGCGCCGTGCAGCTCCTCGAATTTCCGACCGACGACGAGATTCACGACAATATCGTCGCAAGCTGGGTGTCGAAGCAGCCGACGCAAGCGGGCGGGAGCGTGTCGCTCGCCTATCGCCTGCATTGGCTGGCCGACGAACCCTTTCCGACCCCGCTCGCCCGCGTCGTGGCGACGCGGCTCGGGCGCGGCGGGCAGCCCGGCCTGCCGCGGCCGAAGGGCGTGCGCAAATTCTTGATCGAGTTCGAGGGCCCGCCCCTGCGCGACCTGCCGTTCGGAGTGATCCCGGAGCCGGTCGTAACCACCTCGCGGGGCAGTTTCGGCCCCTACCGGTTCACGGAGCCGGTGCCCGACGACGTGCCCGGCCATTGGCGCACCCAGTTCGACCTGATCGCCGAAGGACAGGAGCCGGTCGAGCTGCGCTGCTATCTGAGGCTCGGCGAGCGGACGCTCTCGGAGACCTGGGCGTATCAATACCACCCGTTTTGAGGCGCGAAGGGCGCCTCAACGCAGCCTCATCCCAAGTCCCCTAACAGGCTCTACGCCTCGATCCCCCGCCTTCGGCAAGCCGCGTCGAGCGTATTGGCGAGCAGGGAGGCGATGGTCATGGGTCCGACGCCGCCCGGCACCGGCGTGATGGCGCCGGCGACCTTGGCTGCTTCCTCATAGGCGACGTCGCCGACGAGCCTGGTGCGGCCCTCGCCGGCCTGCGGGTCCGGCACGCGATTGATGCCGACATCGATGACGATGGCGCCGGGCTTGATCCAATCGCCGCGTATCATCGCGGGCCTTCCGACCGCCGCGACCAGGATGTCGGCGCGCCGGCAGGTTGCCGCGAGATCGCGCGTCTTGGAATGCGCGACGGTGACCGTCGCGCTCTCGGCGAGCAGCAATAGCGCAACCGGCTTCCCGACCAGGAGCGAGCGGCCGACGACCACGGCTTCGAGCCCCGCCAAGTCCTGCCGCTCTGAGCGGATCAGCGTGAGGCAGCCGAGCGGCGTGCAGGGCGCAAGCGCGGGCGAGCCGGCCATGAGACGGCCGGCGTTCACGGGATGCAGCCCGTCCACGTCCTTTCGAGGATCGATCGCCTCGATCACCCGCCTGGCGTCGATGCCGGAGGGCAGCGGGAGCTGCACCAGGATGCCGTCGACCGCATCGTCCGCGTTGAGCCGCGCCACGAGGGAAAGGAGCTCGGCTTCGCTGGTCGCAGCCGAAAGCTTGTGCTCGAAGGAGCGCATTCCGGCCTCGACCGTCTGGCGCGCCTTGTTGGCCACATAGACCCGGCTTGCGGGATCCTCGCCCACCAGCACCACCGCGAGGCCCGGCTTCACTGCGTGCCGCGCCTCGAGGGCCAAGACCCGCGCCGCCACCTCGTCCCGCAAGGCTCGAGCGATCGCCTTGCCGTCGATGACGCGCGCATTCATTTGCGGCCTCGTGCGGCTTCGCTCACGCCCAGCGCCGCGGCGAGCAGGGCGGGATCGCCTTCGATGCGGATCGATTTCAGGCGCGAGCCCGCCCCGGAAATGAGCGACACCTTGCTGGCCCCCACGCCGCAAGCCTTGGCGATGAGGCGCAGCAGGGACGAGTTGGCGGCGCCGTCCTCCGGGATCGCCCGCACCCGCGCCGCAAGAACCCGGCGCCCGTCGGAGAGGGTCTTTTCGCCATCGATCACGTCACGCGCGGCGCGCGGCGTCAATCTCACCTCGAGACGCAGATGGTCTGCCGGAACTGCCATGCGGCTCAGAAGACGTAAGGGTAGATGTAGAGCTCGATCACCCGCCTGATGAGAACGATCGCGAGAAACGCGATGATCGGCGAAATATCGACGCCACCCATATTCGGCAATCTTTCGCGGATCGGCCTCAGCACGGGCTCGGTAAGCCGGGTCAAGGTCTCCCAGACGGTGCGCACCAGATCATTGCGGACATTGATCACGTTGAAGGCGATGAGCCAGCTCAGAACGGCCGCCAATATGATGATCCACCAATAGATTTCCAGGGCGAGGAGGATGACGTCGAGAATGGCGCGCATGGGAATTGTCTCTGGTGGGGCCGCGCGCTTTGTAGCTCGCGCCGGACGAGGGGGCAATGCGTCGAAGCGGCGCCACACAGCGCCCGTAACCCTGCCGCAAGGTCACGATCGGGCGAGAAGTTGCCCCAAGAGGCCCAAAGAGGCTGGCACCTTCCGCCAATTCCCTTACCTTTAGGGGAGCGTCGTCAACCCGGAGACCGATCGATGCGTCCGCTATCGGCCGTCATTGCGCTCGTCATCATGGCCCAGCCGCTGCCGGGGGCCTTCGCCCAGCAGGACCCCGCCGGCGAAGGGGCGGATCGGCTGCTCACCGGGCCCGCCGCCACGGGCGACTGGACCAAGGACAGGCCGGGGCTCAGGCGCAAGATCACCACGGCCGATCTGCCGGCACCCTACGCGACGCGCTCGGTCGGCAACGGCCCCTCGCTCATTCGAGCCCCGCGCGGCGCGCGGCCCCAGGTTCCCGAAGGCTTCTCCGTCGAATTGTTCCAGGCAGGCCTTTCCGGCCCGCGCCTGCTGCGTCAGGCGCCCAATGGCGATATCTTCGTCGCCGAGAGCGAGGCCGGCCGCATCCGGGTGATCCGCGCGGCGGACGGCGCCGCGAAGCCCGACAAGGTGGAGATATTCGCGCAAGGCCTCGACGGGCCCTTCGGCATCGCCTTCTATCCGCCCGGACCCGACCCCAAATTCGTGTATGTGGCCGAGACCAGCGCCATCCTGCGCTTCCCCTACGCCAATGGCGACCTCGTGGCGCGCGGCGCGCTCGAGAAAGTGATCGAGCGGCTGCCCATCTCGACGGGCGGGCATTCGACGCGCGACATCGTCTTCTCGCCCGACGGCACGCGCATGTATGTCTCGATCGGCTCGGCTTCGAACGTCGCCGAGGGCATGCGGCCGGGCCCGCCGGAGGACGAGGCGCGGTTCGTGGCCAGCCATGCGCTCGGAGCCGCCTGGGGAGCGGAGGCGAACCGCGCCGCCGTGTTGTTCTTCGACCCGGAAGGCCGCACCGGCAAGGGTTTCGCGACGGGCTTGCGCAATTGCGTCGGCCTTGCCCTGCACCCCGAGACCGGCGACCTCTGGTGCTCGGTGAACGAGCGCGACGGGCTCGGCGACGATCTGCCGCCCGACTATGTGACGAGGGTCAAGGAGGGCGGCTTCTATGGCTGGCCCTGGTATTATCTCGGCGCCAACCCGGATCCGCGCCATAAGGGCGAGCGGCAAGACCTTGCCGACAAGGTCACGGTGCCGGACGTGCTCCTGCAGGCCCATTCGGCGCCGCTCGCCATGACCTTCTACGCGGCGCCGGCAAACGGGTCAGCCAGCTTCCCGAAGGACTATGAGGGCGATGCCTTTGTCGCGCTGCACGGCTCCTGGAATCGCTCGAAGCGCACCGGCTACAAGCTCGTTCGTATCAAGCTCGATCACGGCGTGCCGCGTGGCGAATACCAG
>JBIOEK010000413.1:0-3860 GCA_044445925.1 Hyphomicrobiales bacterium | reverse complement strand
GTGCGGGCCTCGCGCGGCGAGCCCAGGACCTCGACCGCTGGACCCGACTCGACGATGGCGCCGTGATCCATGAACACCACCCGGTCGGCGACCTCGCGCGCAAAGCCCAATTCATGCGTCACGACGATCATGGTCATGCCGGTTCCGGCGAGCTCCTTCATCACGGCCAGTACTTCGCCGACGAGCTCGGGGTCGAGCGCCGAGGTCGGCTCGTCGAAGAGCATGAGCTTAGGCCGCATGGCGAGCGCGCGGGCTATGGCGACGCGCTGCTGCTGGCCGCCCGACAGGTTCGCCGGAAATGCATCCGCCTTGGCGGCAAGTCCGACACGCGAGAGGAGCTCGCGCGCCTCCCGAACGGCATCGGCGCGATCGCGGCCGAGAACCTGCACGGGACCTTCGATGAGGTTTTCGAGCGCCGTCAAGTGCGGAAACAGGTTGAAGCGCTGGAAAACCATGCCGGTCTTCAGCCGCTGACGGGCGATCTCGCTTTCGCTGAGCGGGTAGAGCCTGTCGCCGACGCGTCGATAGCCGATCAACTCGCCATCGACCCAGATCGCTCCCTTGTCGATCTCGACGAGCTGGTTGATGCAGCGGAGCAGGGTCGTCTTGCCGGAGCCGGAGGCGCCGATGATGCAGAGCACCTCGCGCTCCGCGACGTCGAGCGACACGCCGGCGAGCGCCTGGAAGGCGCCGAAGGTCTTTCTCACCTCTCTGATGGAGACGAGAGGGGTGCCCATCAGCGGTTCTTCGCGGCGCCGCGCGCGAAGCGGCGCTCCAGCAGCATCTGCAGCGGGGTCAGGACCGAGACGATGGCGAGATACCAAAGCCCGGCGACGATCAACAGCTCGATGACCCGCGAATTGGCGTAGTAGATATTCTCCGCATTGTGCAGCACCTCCGCATACTGGATGATGCTCGCGAGCGAGGTCAGCTTGATCATGCCGATGAACTCGTTGCCGAGCGGAGGGATCACGACCCGCATGGCTTGCGGCAGGATGATGCGCTTGAGCGAGCGCAGCCGCGTCATGCCGATCGATTGCGCGGCCTCATATTGCCCGGCATCGACCGAGATCAATCCCGCCCGCACCACCTCGGACGTATAGGCGCCCTGGTTGATGCCGAGGCCGAGCAGCGCCGCGAAGAAAGGCGTCATCACGTCGACGGTCCGTGCCGTCCAGAACTCCGGCACGCCGATCACGGGAAAGACCAGCGCCAGATTGAACCAGAGCAGCAATTGCAGGATCACAGGCGTGCCGCGGAACAGCCAAGTATAGCCGAGCGCCACGCCGCGCAGCACGGGATTGGCCGACATGCGCATGATCGCCACCAGAACGCCGAGCACGATGCCGACCGCCATGGCGAGGATCGACATGATGACGGTGTTGGCGACGCCACTGAGAATGGCCGGCACGGTGAGGAAGCGCCCGACATACGCCCATTCGATCTGCCCGTTGGCAAAAGCCCGCGCGATCAGCGCCAGAAGGCCCAGGATGATGGCGGCGGTGAGCCAGCGCCCCCAATGCAATCGCCTGACGATCCGCAGATTGGAGATGTCCGGAAGGGTAAGGCCTGCCTGGCGATCGAGGATCTGCGAGGGCGATGTCATCGGCGCGGTTCACCGTTGATGATGATGTTCAAAGGAACGGCATTGCCGGGCAAATGCCATTTGCCCGGCGCCTGTCCATAGGAGTAGCAAATAGGGGGCCGACGGCAATGGCTCGTTGCTGTCGTCATCGCGTTCCTCCAGCGCCGTTCATGTGGCAAGGTGGATCGCTCCCTATTGCGCGGCATCGCATTGCGGCTCGACAGCTGCGGCCTGTGCGGCAATCGGGCCGTACCATTGCGGGCGGCGATGGGCCGCGAAGTTGAACATCTTGGTCTTGCCTTGCAGGCAGAGATCGAGATCGCAATCGGCGACGATGAGCTCATCGCCGAGCGCGGTGGCTTCGGCGATGACGCGGCCATTCGGAGCCACGATGCAGGAGCCGCCGATCAGGGCGGCGCCGTCCTCGTTTCCAGCCTTTGCGACAGCGACCGCGAAGGTCGAGTTCATATAGGCGTTGGCCTGGACCACGAGCTTGGAGTGGAAGCTGCGCAACTCCGCGCTTTCCGACTGGCCACCATTCGGATCGTAACCGGCCGAATTATAGCCGATCAGGGTGAGCTCGACGCCCTGCAGTCCGAGCATGCGCCAGGCCTCCGGCCAGCGCCGGTCGTTGCAGATGAGCATGCCCATGATGGCATCTTGCCAGTCCGCGGGGGCTCGCCAAGCCGGAAAGCCCAGATCGCCATATTGGAAATAGCGCTTCTCGAGCTGCTGGAACCGTTCATTGGGGCGTGGCTCGACCGAACCGGGCAGGTGAATCTTGCGGTATTTGCCAAGGATGCGGCCATCGGCTCCGACCAGCACCGAGGTGTTGAAGCGCTGGCCCTGCGCCGTCAGCTCGGCATAGCCGATATAGAAGCCGATGCCGAGCTCGCGGGCCCGATCGAAGAGCGGTTGCACATTGGGGTTCGGCATGGCGGGCTCGAAGAACGATAGAAGCTCGGCCTCGCTCAACAACCAGCGCGGAAAGAATGTCGTGAAAGCAAGCTCGGGGAACACCACGAGCTCGGCTCCGTTCCCGGCCGCCTCATCGAGAAGCGCGACTAGACGGGCGAGCGTGCGAGCCCGGTTATCGGCCCGCTGCACGGGTCCCATTTGCGCACCGGCGATGCGAAGGCTGCGCGCCATCGTCGAGATGTCCTTCAGCGAAACGATCCAGGGGCCCGGCCTCCATGAACTTACAAGAGGCAGGCTCGATCCTGACATCGGGACGCCGATGTCACAATAGGGCCGGCTATGATAGTTTGCGCGAGATTATTCATGAGAGTGATAACCGCGAGAGCCACATGACGCTGCGCCAGCTTGAGATCCTCAGAGCCATCATTCGCTATCGCACGACCATTGCGGCCGCGCGCCAGCTCGGCCTCTCGCAGCCCGCCGTCAGCAATGCCGTCAAGGCGATGGAAACCCAGGCGGGATTTCCACTTTTCGAGCGCATCAACAACCGCCTCTTTCCGACCCGCGAGGCGCAGGCGCTGCATGAGGAGGCCGAGGCCATCTTCACCATGCATGGCATCCTCGAGAACAAGCTGCGCGACCTGAAGGAGAGCAAGGCCGGACATCTGCGCATCGTGGCGACCCCGCCCATCGGCTACGGGATCATTCCGCCGGCGCTCAAGCGCTTTCTCGGCGAGAGGCCGCAAGTGCGCGTCTTCTTCGACGTGCGGCGCTATGAGGGGGTCATTGAAAGCGTCGAGACCAATCTCGCCGAGCTCGGCTTTGCGCTCGGCCTCGAGGATCATCCGGGCCTCCATTCGGAAACCGTGTTTGCCGGCGAGATGGTCTGCGTGGTCAAGCGCGATCACGAGCTGGCGCGAAAAGACGTGGTGACACCCTCCGACCTCGCCCCATACCCCTTCATCGCGCTCGAGCGCGGCACGCGGCTCGGCGAGGCGGTGCGCGACAGCTTCAGGCGGGCGGGTGCTGCCTTCAACTTCGCCGTCGAAGTGCGCTACTGCAATACGGCCTGCGTGCTCGCCGAGAGCGGCGTCGGAGCCGCCGTCGTCGATCCCTTCTCGCCCAAGGCCGGGGCCGGCCAGGATCTCGCCATCATCCCCTTCAGGCCAACGACAAGCGCGGTCGCCTTCGTCAGCTGGTCGAAGACCCGGCCGCTCTCGCGCCTGGCGCAGGCATTCGTGGCGGAGGTGCGCCGGAATGCGAAAGGGCTCGAGCGGAGATATGGGACCCAAGACACTCGCGAGCCTCCTGAGCTTTCTGCGCGGGATGACGCTGCGCAAGCGATCCAGGGCAAAGC
>JBIOEK010000412.1:0-3864 GCA_044445925.1 Hyphomicrobiales bacterium | reverse complement strand
GGGCCTTCCAGGCCCCCGATTCGATCGAGCAGGAAGTCGGCGATCCTCGCGCCGATCTGGTCGGCCGGAATATGTACCGTGGTGAGCGGCGGGTCGAGATGCGCGACGATCTCGAGATCGGAGAACCCGGCGACGGACACATGCTCAGGCACCTGGACGGCGAGCGCGCGGCACTCGAAGAGCGCGCCGATCGCCAGGGTATCGGTGGTGCAGCAGATCGCGGTCAGATCCGGATGGTCCTCTAGCAATCTGCGGGTCGCTGCCCGTCCGTCCGGGATGGTTTGCGCCACCTCGACGATGGGCCGGGCAGGCTCGGCGATGCCATATTCCTCGAGGCAAACGAGGATGCCTGCGAGCCTCGCCGCGATCCGGTCGTTCAGGCTCGCCGGCGCCGTGATGATGCCGAAGCTGCGATGTCCCTGATCGATCAGATAACGTGTCAGGCGATGGGCGCCGCTGCGATTGTCGAAGCCTACGCAAGGATGGGGATTGCGCCCGTCGAACTGATAGGTGTTGACATAGGGGAGCTGGCGCGCCCGCAGGAGCCGGTAGACCTCGGGCACGTGCCTGTGCCCCACCAGCGCGATGCCCTCGACGCCGCGCTCGATGAGGGCGCGCACCTGCAGCGCCTCCTTCTCGTCATCATAGTCGCTCGCCGCCACCAATAGTTGATAGCCGAATTCCTCGAGCCGCTTCTGCATGGCCCCGACGCCGGCCGCGAAGATTCCGATCCCGAGCGTCGGCACGACATTGCCGATGGTGCGGGAGTGGCGCGAGGCGAGCGCGCGCGCGGCGCCATTCGGGACGTAGCCCAGCGCCTCCACCGATTGCATGACGCGCTCGCGCATCTCATGGCGCACCTTTGCGGGATGATTGAAGACGCGCGAAACCGACGCTGCGGAGACGCCGGCATGTCGAGCCACATCGTCGAGGGTTGCCATGGCGCGATCATACCGGCGATGGCGGGGAATGGCTATAAAGAGCGGCGAGAAGGCTATCGCGCCAGCTTGTCGCGCCAGCGGTAATACATGACCGAGGGCGCCAGGAACCAGGGATTGCCGCGATAGAAGGGGCGCGTTTGGAAAGCGACCTCGTCGAGCGCCGTGCGGCCTTCCGGGCGACCCAGCACCTTCTGGCCGAGCCGCATGCCGAGATAGCCGGCCATCCCGACGCCCGAGCCGCAATAGCCCATCGCGTAGAATATCCCGTCGCGCTCGCCGATATGCATCAGCTCGTCGAAGGAATAGGCGACGAATCCGTGCCAGGAATGGCTGATGCGGGTTGCGGCGAGCTCCGGGAAGATTTCCGTCATGGCGGCGTGCAGCAGCGGTCCGCTGAGGCGCGGATCGGTCTCGTTGTGGGAGACGCGGCCGCCGAACAGGATGCGCCGTCCGTCCGGCGAAGGGCGGTAATAGTAGACGACCTTGCGCGTGTCGCTGACGATCCGGCCCCTGGGCATGAGGCGCGCCATCACCTCCTCGGCGATCGGCTCCGTGGCGATCATGTAGCTGCCGATCGGAATGACCCGCCGCCGCAGCCAGGGCGTCAGGGCGCCCGTATAGCCGTTGGTCGCCACCACCACCTGCCGGGCGGCGACTTTGCCGCTCGCAGTCGAGACGACGAAGCCCGAGCCGTCTCGGCTGAGCTCGAGGGCAGCGCAACGCGGGATCACCCTGGCACCGGCCGCGAGCGCCCGATCGAGCATGCCCTGATGGTACCTGGCGGGGTCGACGCAAGCGTGCCGCGCATAAACGGCGCCGCCGAAATAGGCATCGGTGCCGAGCTCGCGCCGCTGCTCGGCGCGCGGCACCAGATGCGCCTCGACCTCGAGCCCCTTGGGCTGTCCCGCAAGCTGACGCGCCAGGGCGTCGTATCTGCCGGGGCTATGGGCGGCGTGGAAGCGACCGACGACGCGGAAGTCGCAGTCGATGTTTTCGGCGGCGACGAACTCGGCGACCCAGTCGAGGGATCGCTGCCCCTCCTTGATGATGTCGAAGGCGCGCTTCTCGCCATGCAGCCTCGCCAAGGCATCGAAGCCCGGCTTGATGCAGGTCGAGATCTGCCCGCCATTGCGCGTGCTGCAGCCGAACCCCGCCTCCTCCGCGTCGAGGACGAGCGTGTCGCGGCCCCCGCGCGCGGTCTGCAACGCGGCGCTGAGGCCCGTATAGCCTGATCCCACGACCAGGACGTCCACCTTTTGGGGCAATCTCGTCGAAGGCAGGCTCGGCCGTGCTACGTGATCCCACCAATAAGGCGTCAGCTTGAGGTCTTGTACGAAAGGCTGCTCGCTCATAAGGGCTCAGCTCTCCATTGTCGGCCGCTCGGCATCGCGCAGCACGAGGTCCGCGCCCTTCTCGGCGACCATCACGGTCGGTGCATTGGTATTGCCCGACGTCACCGAGGGGAAGATCGAGGCATCGACGACCCGCAAACCCTTGAGGCCGTGCACCTTCAGCTCGCTATCCACCACATTCGTCCGGTCGTCTTGCCCCATGCGGCATGTGCTCACGGGATGGAAGACGCTGGAGGCGCGTCTGCGAATATCTTCGAGGAGATCCGCCTCGGTCTCGACACCCTTTCCCGGCGCGATCTCCTCAGCGACGGCTTGCGCGAGCGAGGGCGCCGCGGCGAGCCGGCGCAGGAGGCGCGTGGCCTCGAGCATCTCGCCGATGTCGTGATCCGTGGAGAGCGAGTTCGGAATGATCCTTGGGGCCGAGAAGGGATCGGCGGAGCTGATCTCCAGATATCCGCGACTCGTCGGGCGGCAGGGCTGGGCGCCCAGGAGAAAGCCCGGAAACGGGTCGGGCCGCATCAAGGCGCGTTTGCCGGGAACCGCCCGCGTATAGCTCACCGGCGAGAAATAGAGCTGCATGTTGGGGTGGGAAAGCTCCGGCCTCGTGCGGATGAAGCCCCCTCCCTGGTTGACGCTGATGGATAAGGGGCCGCGCCTGAGAGCCGCGTAGTGGATCGCCAGGCGAATTCGTCCAAACCAGGAGCCAAGCTCCTCGTTGAGCGAGGGAAGGCGCGAGCGGTAGACATGGTCGATGCACAGATGGTCTTGCAGGTTGCGGCCGACGGCCGGGCTGTCGCGCACGGGATCGATGCCGTGGCGGCGCAGCAATTCGGCGGGACCGACACCCGACAGCTGCAGCAATTGCGGCGAATTGATCGATCCGGCCGATAGCAGGATTTCCCGGCCGGCCCGCGCGGTCATGGGCACGCCCTTGCGGACATACTCGACGCCGACGGCGCGGCCGCCTTCGAACAGGATGCGCGTCGCCTGGGCCCGCGTCTCGACGCGCAGATTGGCGCGCTTCATGGCGGGCCGCAGATAGGCGCGCGCCGTGGACATGCGCAATCCGCCGCGCATGGTGATCTGGTAAAGGCCGACGCCTTCGAAGCGCTCGCCGTTGAAATCCCGTGTGCGGACGAGGCCGATTTCCGCGCAGGCACCCAGATAGGCCTGGCAGAGTTGGTGGCAGTCGCGCGACACGTCCGTCACCCCCAGAGGTCCGCCGGCCCCGCGCCAGGCGTCGGAGCCTCCGGAGAAATCCTCCGATTTGCGGAAATAAGGAAGCACATGGCGCCAGCCCCAGCCGGCGTTTCCCTGAGCCTCCCACTCGTCGAAATCCGCGGCTTGGCCGCGGATATGGACCATGGCGTTGATCGAGCTCGATCCGCCGAGGACCTTGCCGCGCGGCCAATAGCCCTGGCGGCCGCAAAGCGCCGCCTCGGGCTCAGTCCGGTACATCCAGTTGACGCGCGGATCGAAGAAGCATTTGCCGTATCCGATCGGCAGCTGGGTCCAGAGCCGCCGCTCGCTGCCGCCGGCCTCCAGCAGGAGCACCTTATGTGGGCCGCTCT
>JBIOEK010000411.1:0-3881 GCA_044445925.1 Hyphomicrobiales bacterium | reverse complement strand
GATACAGGTCGTGCAGAAGGAGGCGGGGCTGCCTTCCTCGGGAGCGGCGAAGGCGACCGGAAGGCCCGCGTCCTTGCACCTCTTGGCCGAGGTCGAGTCATAGGGGATGATCCAGACATCCGACTGCGCGAAGAGGCCAGGCACCTCGGACGCCGCCTTGAAGATCGTCGCGTGCGGGGCGAATTTGGTCATGGCGGCAAAGCCCGGATCGATATTCTTCTCCCCGCCCCCATTGGCCCGCGCCAGCATCACCAGGAAGTCGGTGCCGTAGCCGTTGGTTATGGTGGGGAAGGCAATGTGCCCCTCGAAGGCCGGATCGAGAAAGTCCTTATAGCTCTTCGGCGGCGTCTTGATCTTATCGGTGCGGTAGAGAATGCCCTCGGCGATCACGGCGAAGGTGACCCATTGGCGCTTCTGGTCCTTGAGCTTGTCGACGACGTCGGCGAAATTGCCGATCTCGCCGAGATCCGCCGTCAGGCCTTCGGTGGCGGCGACGCGCTCCTGTCCCCCCGAGAACTGATACATATCGATTTGCGGCGAGGCCGCCTCGGCGCGCATGCGCGCGAAAGCGGCCGCCGATTGCAGCGGAACTTGGGTGGAGCTGCAGCCGAGGCGGCGATCGAGCGGGTCGAAGACCGCTTTCTGGATGGCATCCTGGGTCGGGCCGCCGAAGCCCTGGGAGACGAGCTGCATGCCCTTGAAGCTCGATTGGGCCGCAGCCATCCAGGGCGAAGCGACCGCGGCTCCGGTCGAAGCGAGGCCAGCGAGCAGGCTGCGCCGATCGAGTTTCCAATCCATAGCTTGCTCTCCTCATCTCGCTCCAAGGCTTGTCGGCATTCACAAGCAGGACCTTCGCGTCCGGAACCCGAAGCCGGCAGTCTACGGGTCCCGTGCCTGCACCGCATCACTTTTTGCTGCGGTGCGCGCGGGACGACAACCGTCACGAATGTCGGCAGGCCTCAAATTTCGCTTTGCAATGAAATCGAGCTGTCCCATTCTTGTCAACATGAGTTGTTGCACGTGGAACGGAAATGAGCTCACTCGAAAATGCCATCGCCATATTGGGCCTGCTTCGTCCGGAGCGCGCCAGCCTGCGCGTCGGGGATGTGTGCCGCGAGCTCTCGATGCCGAAAAGCTCGGTCTCGCGCCTGCTCGGCCGCATGCATGCGGCAGGCCTCGTCGAGCGCGACGGGCCCAGGCCCGGATATCTGATCGGACCGCGCGTGCTCGAGCTCGCGCAGCTCTACATGGCACGCCATTCCCTTACCGCCCTGATGGAAGCTGCGCTCGACCGGCTGATCGCGACATTCGGCTTCACCGGCTATCTCTCGGCGCTCTCGGACGCCGAGATCGTGCTTTTGCGGGTGAGGCAGGGCTCCTATCCCTTGCGCTATGTGCGCGAGACCGGCTCGCGCCTGCCGGCGGCCCGGACCGCGATGGGCCTTGCGCTTCTCGCCCGCCTCTCGGACGAGGAGGTCGGCAAGCGCCTCGATCGAGACGCCACGAGCGGCCACTCTGGGACGGATCTCGCCGGCCTGTCGGCGAAGCTCTCGACGGCGAGGCGACGCGGCATCGTCGTCGCACCGAGCGTCCTGATGTCGGGGATCTCGACGATCAGCGCCGCCGTTCTCGACAAGGCGGCCAGAAGCCTGGTGGCGATCGGCCTTGCCTACCCCATGAAGGCCGTCGATCGCCCCTTGCGCAAGCGCATGGAGGATGCCGTCCTGGAACTTGCGCGCGCCGTCGGCGGCGAGGTCAAGGACCCGTTCTGGGCGGAGACCATGGCCCAGACCATCGCAACGGCCGGGCCTTGACCACGTTTCTTTCGAGAGCTCGCCGCAGCGCCGGTTCAACCTCGGCGCATCTCGCCCTACGACGTGGTGGCTTGGCGTTCCTCGAAGGCTGAGCGCTCCACCACCTTGCGGTAGAGATGCCAGGTCGCGTGACCGAGGACCGGCATCACGACCGCGAGACCGACGAATAACGGCAGGGTGCCTATCACCAGCAGGGCGGCGACGATGCATCCCCAGAGCGCCATCATGACGGGGTTCGCCAACACGGCCCTGACGGAGGTGTGAATGGCCACGGCCACCCCGACATCGCGGTCGAGCAGCAAGGGGAACGAGACGACGCTGATGCTCAGCACCAGGACGGCAAAGAGGAAGCCGATGCCGTTGCCGAGCAGGATCAAGGCCCAGCCGCGCGAGGTGGTGAGCACCTCCCCGACGAAGTGCGAATAGGATTGCGGCGGGGCCGGCCCGAACAGCCATTCATAGAGCGCCTGGGCGCTGGCCAACCAGCACAGGAAGACCAGCATCAGCAGGAGGCCGAGCACCAGGATCGAGGGCATTGCGGGCGAGCGCAGCACCTCGAAAGCGTGCCCCCAGGAGGTGTCCATCCCGAGCTCCCGCCGCCGGCTCAGCTCGTAGAGGCCGATCGCCGCGAAAGGACCGACCAGCGCGAAGCCCGAGGCCAGCGGATAGAGCAGCGACAGGGCATTGGTGGCGGCGAGGATGGCCCCGACAGCGGGACAGATCAAGCACAGGAAGACGAGATGGGACGGCATCGTCAGGAAATCGTCGATGCCCTTGGCCAAGGCGTCGCGGATATCGCCGAAGCCGATCCGATTGATAGCGGGGCGCGCCCAGGCGCCGCTTGCTCCGGCTATTGCGTGCAAACTTGCCATGTCCATCCTCCCGAACCGTGTTGGCAGCGGTCGCGAGCGATGGTGACGCAGGAGCTAGCGCGGCTGGTCACCGGAAACCCGCGACCTGCATTAAGCCCATATATAGGCTTCCCGCCGGCGCTTGTCGCGCCCGGCGCTAGCTGGGCGCGTCACATTGTCGAGAACCTAGCGTCTTCGGTCGGGCCGAATGAGAGCGTCCCATCAGTCTTTCCCAGGGACCAAATTCGGACTATATTCTGGTCGAACAGGAGTTCTTTCCCATGAAGCTGTCCGAGCAGGTTAGACCGATCAGCTATCTGAAAGCTCACGCTCCCGAGATCCTCAGGGGAGTGGCGGAAAATCAGATGCCGGTCGTCATCACGCTGCGTGGCGAAGCGGTGGCAGTCCTCCAGGACATCGCGAGCTACGATCAGACACAGGAGACGCTCGCCCTATTGAAAGTGCTCGCCCTGACCAATCGCCAAGTCGACGAGGGAGGGGTTCGCCCCATCCGCAAAGCCTTCAACCGGGTTCGTGATCGCCTGAAGGCCTGATGGCGCAATGGCGTTCACGGTTTTGATCGCCGAAGACGCCGAGCGCGACCTCGAGGATATCTTTCGCTACATCGCGCAGACCGACGCGGTCGCGAATGCCGAGCGGGTGCTGGCTGCCCTGGAGCAGTGCTGCGATCTGCTTGCGGAGCTACCCGAGCGTGGCAACATCCCCAAGGAGCTGAGCTCGCTCGGCATCACCGATTACCGGGAAGCTCACTTCAAGCCGTACCGGATCATCTACCGCATCCGCGGGAGGGAGGTGATCGTCTACTGCATCCTCGATGGCCGCCGCGACATGCAAAGCCTGCTGCAGCGCCGGCTGCTGCGCTGATCGCGGATGCTACGGGAAGGCTTCGCCTGCGCGCGCAGCCCTACCCCCATTTCGTAAACAGCTCGCGCCCGATCAGCATGCGCCTGATCTCGCTCGTGCCGGCGCCGATCTCGTAGAGCTTGGCGTCGCGCAGCAGGCGCCCGGTCGGGTAGTCGTTGATATAGCCGTTGCCGCCGAGGAGCTGGATGGCGTCGAGCGCCACCGCCGTCGCCTTCTCGGCCGAGAACAGGATGGCGCCGGCCGCGTCCTCGCGCGTCGTCTGGCCGCGGTCGCAAGCCTTGGCCACTGCATAGACATAGGCGCGCGCCGCATTCATCGTCACATACATGTC
>JBIOEK010000410.1:0-3888 GCA_044445925.1 Hyphomicrobiales bacterium | reverse complement strand
CGCCCTGCGTGCCGGCATGCCCATGATGTCCTCCCTGTTCCCGCGAGGCGGAACATAGTGAGAACATAAGGCCGCTCGCCCAGAATTTCAAGCGGAGTTATCCAGGCACCCTCACGACCGCTCGCAGCCCTCCGAGCGGGCTGTCCGAAAGCGTGATATCGCCGCCATGGGCGCGTGCGATGTCGCGGGCGATGGTGAGGCCGAGCCCCGTGCCGCTGGTATCGAGGTTGCGCGCCTCGTCGAGCCGAAGGAACGGCTTGAACACGTCCTCGCGCCGGTCCGTTGGGATGCCGGGACCGTCATCGTCGACCGTGATCGTCAGCATGCGGGCGTCGTGCACGGCATCGATCTCGATGCGCTTGGCGTAGCGCGCCGCGTTCGAGACGAGATTCGTCAGGCAGCGCTTGAAGGAGCGCGGCCGCACCACCGCCACCGGATCGCCGGTGATGGAGAATGCGGTCCTGTGCCCCGAGCGCTCGGCGTCCGCCTTCAGCGCATCAAGCAGCGTGCGCACGTCGATGGCTTGCGGCTGCTCGCCGCCATCGCCGCGCGCGAAGGCGAGATAGCCTTCGAGCATGCGGCTCATCTCGTTGACGTCGCCGCGCATCTCCTCCACCTCGGGCACCTCGCCGAGAAGCTCGAGCGAAAGACGAAAGCGCGTCAGCACGGTGCGCAGGTCATGGCTGACGCCGGCGAGCATCGTGGTGCGCTGATCGATCATGCGCTCGAGACGCCGCTTCATCTCGATGAAGGCGTGCCCGGCCTTGCGGACCTCGCGCGCCCCGCGCGGACGAAACTCGATATCGCGCCCCTTGCCGAAGCTTTCGGCGGCGTCCGCGAGGCTCAGGATCGGTCTGATCTGGTTGCGCAGGAAGAGCACTGCGATGGTGAGCAGGAATAGCGAACTCCCCGCCATCCAGGCGAGGAAGATGCCGCTATTCGACGCATAGGCCTGGCTGCGATGCGCCACGACCCGCAAGGTCGTATCGTCGAGCTGCACTCGGATCTCGATCAGGTTCGAGCGACCGATCGTGTCGACCCAATAGGGCCGCCTGATATGGCGCCTGATCTCCTTGGCCAAGGCCTCGTCGAAGAACTGGAAGAACGGCTTCGGCGCCGGCGCAGGCAAGGGGGTGAGCGGCATCAGCTCGACGTCGAGGTTCAGCCGCTCCGCGGCTATGCGCTCGAGCACCTCCTGCTTGCCCGGCCCCAAAGCCTCGTTAAGGTCGACGAGCGCCGCGATGTCCTGCGACAGGGCCGCCGACAGGCGCTCCGTCACGGTCTGCCAGTGCCTCTCCATGAACACATAGGCGAGGATCGATTGCAGCAAGATCATCGGCGCGATGACGATCACCAGGGCGCGGACGTAGAGCCCCTTCGGCATGACCGCGTTGAGGAGCCGCGACAGGCCTTGGTTCATGGCGCGCCCGGCGCCGCGCAATTGGCGCATGGGCGGGCGATCGAGGATCAGCGCCTGCGTCGCGCCGGCGACGAAGGCGAAGGCCTCGCGGGCCCCGTCGCGCGCGAATTTCAGTGCCGGCGTGATTGCGCTCGACGACGCCGACCAGAAGGTCATGGCTCGACCGCCAGCCTGTAGCCTTGGCCGCGCACCGTCATCAGCCAGCGCGGATTGGCGAGGTCGGTCTCGATCTTGCGCCGCAGCCGATTGATCTGCACATCGACCGAACGGTCGGCGGCGAGCTGATCGCCGCCGCCGGCAAGCGCCTCGCGCGGCACGGGGGCGCCATGCGCCGCGCCGAGCAAGGTGAGCATCTCGCGCTCGCGGTCGGTGATGCGGACAAGCTCCCCCTCGCGCTGCAACTCGCCACGCTCGAGACTGAAGCTGAAGGCGCCGAAGCGCACGGCCTTGGGCGGGCCCGCATCGGCGTCGCGCTTACCGGTCGAACGCTTGAGCACATTGGCGAGCCGCAACAGCAATTCGCGGGGGTCGAAGGGCTTGGGAAGGTAGTCGTCGGCCCCGATCTCAAGCCCCATGACGCGGTCTTCGGCCTCGGCGCGCGCGGTCAGCATCAGGATCGGCGTATCGAGCGACTTCTTGAGGTCGCGCGCCAGATCGAAGCCGCTCTCGCCCGGCATCATGACGTCGAGGATCAGGCCGTCGAAGGCGATCGAGGAGAGCTGGGCGCGCGCGGCCTTGGCGGAGGCAGCCGTGGTGACGCGATAGCCTTCACGCGCCAGATAGCTCGACAACAGCGTGCGAATGCGCGTGTCGTCGTCGACGACGAGCACATGCGGGGAATGGTCGCCGAGCGGCTTCGCAGCCGCGCGCCTCGGGGCTGGAGCGGTCGAAGTGAGCATGGTTGCGGTCAAGGCTATTCTCCGCGCGTTTCAGGGCGAGGTCACCGATGCAGGGCGTTGATCCGGCCACGCGCGACGAGCTCGAGCACATGCTCTCGGTCGATCTTCCCGACCATGCCGGCGAGGAAACGCAACACCGTCTCGCGGGTCTCCTCGCCCGCTTCGGCGAGGGCCTGGGCGATGCGGGCGCTCTGGACGCGCGCCAGCTCACGCGCCAGCGTCTCGCCGCGCCGCGTGGTGACCAGCAATCTCCGCCTTCGGTCGGACACTCCGGCGCGCTGCTCGATGAAGCCTGCGGCGAGGAGGTCGCGCAGCACGCGATTGAGGCTTTGCTTGGTGATCCGCAAGATGTCGAGCAGCTCGGCGATGGTGAGGCCCGGCAGCCGATCGACGAAATGCAGGACGCGATGATGGGCCCGGCCGAAGCCATAGGCTTCGAGCACGAGATCCGCCTCGCCCACAAAATCGCGATAGGCGAAGAACAGCAGCTCGATCAGGTCATAGGGCGGCGGGACATGCGTCGTCTCGCGGACCGGGTCCGTGGCTTGCAGCGCTGGCGCCGACATTCTCGCATCGCTCCTTTTGGCGCGGACCTGCCGCGCGGTTCATGCCATCGACCAAGCCTAAGGCCAAGTCCAAGTCCAAGGTCCAGTCGCGCTCGCGGCGACGAAAGCTGCGAACGCAAGGTCTCGAGAACCAAGCCTAGCATCCTTGGGGCCGAAGCTCACTATGTCAGCATTGTTGACATATTTCCGCCTTGGGGCCTTATTGGTCAAGCCTTTTTGCGTAGCGAAAGGGCGAAGAGCGGCACGCCGAGCGGCGCAACCGCCCCTGATCTGCCGGGTTTCGGCCTATAGGAGGATGACATGGCCTTGCTGCCATTCGACGATCGCGACGGCTTCATCTGGTTTGACGGCAAGCTAGTGCCGTGGCGGGATGCCAAGCTTCACGTATTGTCGCATGGGCTTCATTACGGCTCCTGCGTCTTCGAGGGCGAGCGCGCCTATGGCGGCGAGATCTTCAAATGCACGGAGCATTCAGGCCGTTTCAAGCTGTCGGCCGAGCTTCTCGACTTCGAGATCCCCTATTCGGTCGATGAACTCGATGCGGCAAAGCGCGCCGTGGTCAAGGCCAATGGCAAGCCCGATTGCTATGTGCGTCCGGTCGCTTGGCGCGGCAGCGAGATGATGGCGGTCGCGGCCCAGCACGCCACGATCCATGTGGCGATCGCCACCTGGGAATGGCCGAGCATGTTCGACCCGGCGGAGCGCATGAAGGGCATTCGCCTCGACATCGCCGACTATCACCGTCCCGACCCGCAGACCGCGCCGTGCCGCTCCAAGGCCGCCGGCCTCTACATGATCTGCACCATCTCGAAGCATAAGGCCGAGCGCAAAGGCTATGCCGACGCCCTGATGCTCGACTGGCAGGGCCGGGTCGCCGAATGCACCGGCGCCAATATCTTCTTCGTCAAGGACGGCAAGATCCACACGCCAATCGCCGACTGCTTCCTCGACGGGCTGACCCGGCAGACCGTGATTGGGCTAGCGCGCAAGCGCGGCTTCGAGG
>JBIOEK010000409.1:0-3890 GCA_044445925.1 Hyphomicrobiales bacterium | reverse complement strand
GCGGCAAGCTCGTAGCCGCGCGTCACCTCGTCGCCGTAGAGCGCGAGCCCGCCCGAGGACGGATTGACTGCGCCGAGCTTGAGATCCTCGGCGGCGCCCGCGCCCGCGAGCCCTCCTAGCGCCAGTCCGAGGCCTGCGGCATAAGTGAAGATGCTCCTCCTGGTGATGGACATTTCTCTCTCCCTCGTTGTGTTTTTCGTTGGTTTCATCTGTGAGCCTCAGTCGAGCCTGAAGCGCGGCAGGGCTCTTTCGTGATCGGTCTCGATGATGAGGCTGACGGGGCGATCGGTCACGTCCTCCCCCGAGCCTTCGAGGTTGACGATGTTGGTGATCAGGCGCGGCCCTTCCGCGAGCTCGACCACGGCGACGTTGTAGGGAAGGCGCTTCTCAAAAGCCTCGTGGAACGCCGTGTGGAAGATCACCCAGCTCACGAGCTTGCCGCGCCCGCTCGCTTCTTCCCATCGCCATTCCGGCGACCAGCAGGAAGGGCAATCCTCGCGCGGCGGCAGCCAGGCATTGCCGCAGCGAGCGCAACGCTGGAAGCGGAAGCGGCCCTCCCCCAGCATCCTCCAATAGGCATCGCGCGGGACTTCGAGGGTATCGGTTGCCATCGCTTTCCCCTACTGGCCGAGGATCAGGGTGGAATGGGTGTGCATGATGCCGCCCTGGTTGCTGACAATGCAGGTGCGCGCGCCCTGCTTCTGGTTGCAGGACACGCCGCGCATCTGGCGCACGCCTTCCAGCACGAGTTGCAGCCCCGGCATCCCGGTCTCGGACAACAGCCCGCCCGAGGTGTTGAGCGGCAGCTGCCCATCGACGCCGAACCCGCCTTCCTCGAAGAGGTGCCCGGCATGCCCTCGCGGGCACAGGCCATAGGCCTCGAGCGTCATCAGGACCGTGATGGTGAAGCAGTCATAGATCTGCGCGACATCGATATCATTGGGTCCGAGGCCCGCCATCTCATAGGCCGTTCGTGCCGAGACATCGGCCTTGGTCTCGGTCAGATCCTTGCGCAGCGCCACGTCGCTCGAGCTGTTCCCTTGGCCGAAGCCGAGGATCGGGACCGGGGCGCCCACCCCGAGCTCCCTGGCGCGCTGTGCCGACATGACCACGACCGCCGCCGCTCCGTCCGAGATGAGGCAGCAATCGGCGCGGCGCAGGGGCTCGACCACCCACGGCGAAGCAAAGTAGTCGTCCATGGTCAGAGGTTTACGCAGTTGCGCGTCCGGGTTTGCGGCGCCGTGCCGGCGACACGCCATGGCGATGCGCGCCAATTGCTCGAAGGTCGTGCCATGGTCGTGCATGTGCCGGCGGGCAATCATGGCGTAGCTCGCCACGACGCTGAACCAGCCGAAGACGGCGTCGTCCCCCCAGCCCTTCTCATAGGCCTGGCGGGTGCCGGTGCGCGGATTATCGGCGAGCGAGACCAGCGCCACATTGCATTGCCCAGCCTCGATCGCCATCGCCGCCATCGCGATCATCGAGATGTTGGAGGCGCCGCCCTGGTCCCACACGCCCCCGACGCGCGGCTCGAGCCCCATGGCCTCGGCGAGCTTCTGGCCGTACATCATCTCGACCTTGGAGGTCGGCACTTTCACCAGCAGTGCATCGACATCTTGGGGCGACACTCCCGCATCGTCGATCGCCTTGCGGCAGGCCTCGACGTTGAGCGACACCGTCGAGCGGCCCGCAAGCTTGCCGAAGGCCGTGTGCCCGATGCCGGCGATGACGGTCTTTCCCCGCATGGCCGCACCCTCAGCCGCGAATCCGGCCGGTGCTCACGCCGCCCTCCGGCTGCGCTGGCTTCCCAGAAGATCGCGGGCGATGACCATGCGATGCACCTCCGACGGCCCTTCGCCGATGCGCTTGATGCGCAATTCGCGATACCATCGCTCGAGCGGCATCTCCTTGGCGACGCCGAGCCCGCCGAAAATCTGGATGCAGCGGTCGACGACTTTCCCGGCGATCTCGGTCGCGTAGACTTTCGCAACCGAGGCATCGACCTTGATGTCGAGACCTTGATCCGCGCGCGCCGCCGCCTGATGCACCAGCAGCCGCGCCGCACGCAGCTCGATCTCGCTGTCGGCCACCATCCACTGAATGGCCTGCTTGTCGGCCAGCGCCGAGCCGAACAGATGGCGCTCGCGCGCCCAGTCGATCGCCAGGCGCAGCGCCGCCTGGCCGAGCCCGATGACGGCCGCCGCATAGGGGATGCGGGCATGCACCAGCCAGGTCTCGGCGAGCTTGAACCCCTCGCCTTCGTTCCCGAGCCGGTTCTCCTCCGGCACCTCGCAGTCGACGAAGGTCAGCTCGTAAGGCGAGTAGGAGCGGATGACCGGGACCGGGCGATAGCTCAGGCCCTTGAGCTTCTTCTCCACGATGAAGGCGGTGATGCCGTCGCGGCCCTTGCTCGGGCCGGTGCGCGCGAACACCAGACCCCAGCTCGACTGTCCCACGCCGGAAATCCAAATCTTGGTGCCGTTCAAGATGTAGCGGTCGCCCTTCTTCTCGGCACGCGTCTGGATCGCACGGCCGGGATCGGAGCCCCCGCTCGGCTCCGAGATGGCGACGAAGGTCTTCTCGCCGGCATCGAGGGTCGGAACCGCATATTTCTCGATCTGGTCCTTGCGGCCGAGGAAGATCGCGTTCGGCGGATCCCAGCCAAAGGCGTGGCAGGCGGGGATGTAGGCGCCCATCTTGCATTGGGACGACTCTTCGGCGACCACGGACTGGCCGAGCAGGCTCAGGCCGGCGCCGCCCCATTCCGCAGGGGATTCGACCTGCCACAGCCCGAGCCCGCGGGCCTTGGCCTGGATGGGCTTGAGCACATCGGCCGGCAATTCCGTCGCGTCATGGGGAAGCTTGTCCTCCGCGGGCTGGATCTCCTGGCGCATGAAGCGCCGGGCGGTCTCCCGCAGCATCACCATGTCCTCGGGCAAGTCCCAGCTAGCGGTCGTCATGTCACGCCTCTTGCAGATTTTGCCGTGAAGCCTTGCCGGCGCGAAGGTCGGACCGACGTCGCGAGGTTGCCGCCGGATCGACGCGGTAACGATCTTGGCCGGCAAAGCGGGTCACCTCGGCGATCACCACACCGTAATCCTCTTCGGCGGTGCGTCGCGAGATGTAGCCCATGTTGAGGTCGGTCTCGATGGCCTCGGTCTCGCGCAACAGCGGATCGCCGAAGCCGCCCCCGCCCGGCGATTTGAGATCCATGCCGTCGCCCTCGTGGAGAAGCTGCTTTTCCTGCTTGCCGCGGAATTCCGGCCGCCAGCGCTGCCCGCCCGTGCGGAATTCGACGATGTTCGGCTTCGCGGCACCCCCGCCCGCCACGCCGAAAGGCGGGCTGTCCGCGCGGTCGCCGAGGCAGGACACCGTGGTCTCGGACCAGACGGTGAAGCCGAAAGCCGTGCCGCACCCGCCACGATGCTGGCCCGACCCGCCGGAATCCTCGCGCAGCGCGAAATAGTCGAAGCGCAAGGGGAAGCGGTGCTCCGAGAGCTCGAGCGACATGAAGTTCGCCATCGACTGGGGCGGATTGCCATTGACGAGGCCATCGGACTGCTTCGAGGCGCCATAGCCGCCGGGATAGGGAAACACCCCGACGAAATAGCTCTTGGTGCGCGGGTGCACCCCGCTCACCGAGCACGGCCCCGTCGTGCCGAAGAAGGGTGCGGGCACGCGATCGGGAATGGCCTTCGACAGCGCCCCGAAGATGAGATCGATGATGCGGCCGACCGGTTCGAGATAGGCACCGACGGCGGCCGGATAACGGGCCGCCAGCATCGAGCCATCGGGCACGGTGAAGGTGATGGGGCGGAAGGTTCCGCCATTGATCGGCACGTCGGGGAAGATGTGCTTGAGCGCGACGTAGCAGGTCGACAGCGTCGTGT
>JBIOEK010000408.1:0-3952 GCA_044445925.1 Hyphomicrobiales bacterium | reverse complement strand
GGGCTGGAGCAGGCGCGGCGGCGGCCGCCGATTGGGGCGCCGGGGCGGGAGCAGCGCCCTGTCCTTCGGCGGAGGGATAGACTTGGCGCACGGCCGGCGCCGGATGGGCCGGTTCGGGCAAGCCTGGCTCGGAGGCTTTCCCTCCCTTGGCCGCCCGGGCCGGCTTTGCCGCGGGAGGCGCGATCGCGGGCTTCGCCGCGCCGGCATCCGGCGAGGCGGGGCCGGGGGGCGTTCCGATGGCCTCGGGACCCGATGGCGCGGGGCTTGCCGGCAAGGGCGTGATTGGCTTAGCGGCGGGCGGCTCGATCGTAGGCTTGGCCACCGCGACGCTTCCGTCCTTGTCGTCAGGGGAGGTTCCTGGCGCAGGCCCGATCGGCGCGCTCTTCACCGCGGGCGGGGGCGCCACGCGCTTCACGAGCGATGGAGCGCGCCGTGCCGGTTTCGGAGCCGGCGTCACGCTGCCTTGTCCCGGCAGGACGGGGCGGATACTCGGCCCCGGATTCTCGCCTTCGCCCGGAATGGCGGCCAGCGAGCGGGTATCCGGCCGATCCTCGATCACGCTCGTGCGCAGGACCCTGCCGTCATAGGCATCGATCACCACGAAAAGCCTTTGCCCATAGGCATTGCGCACATTCGCCTGATAGCGCCCCCCCGATCGGGTCATGGCCGAAAGCAGCACCCAGCCTCGGCTGCGAATGAGGTCGGAGATATCGCCAGGCCTCAGCTGCTCCTCCTCGACGCCGCGCGGATAGGCGGGATAGGCCCGCGGATAGGCCGGATAGGCGCGTGGATAGGCAGGCGCCCAGCCGCCATACCAGGAGCCGCCGCTCCAGAACTGCGCCATGGCGGCGCTGGGTTGGAAGGCGGCGAGCGCCGTGCCGGCGGCGAGCGCCAGTCGCAAGTGGCGAAAAATCGCCAATCGATCGGCACGTGAACGGAGCCAGGCTGAACGGAAGCCGGTGATCTTGCTCATATCGAGCCCTCTACGGTCGGATCGCCCAGGCACTTCTCGGCGGCGATTGCGGCGAGCGTTGGACGATGGCGTGGACGCGTCTTGTTCGGCGCAGCCCATAATAGCACAAAAGGCCCGATTCGCTCTCACACCCCCCGTTTTTGACGGGCCCTCGACGCATTAACGCTCGGGGAAGCCGAAGGTTCGGCCTGGCCGGCGGCAGCGAGCGCCTCGATCTCGAGCGAGCTCGTGCGGAAGGAGGTCACGAAGCGATAGAGCGTCTCGCCCGCGCGCGGCATGGAAGGTTGGGGAAGCCAGTCCGGCGACCAGGGATGGTAGACGGCGTTCGCCGAGCGCAGCCGCTGATGGACGGCGTCGGGGATGATGGGGAAGACCTCGTTTGCCTGGCGCGGCCAGCCGATCCTGACGCCCGGCAGCGACAAGAGGGCCTGTTCCAGCCGTTCCGCCGCGTTATTGGCGCGGCGCGCCAGATCGAGCCAATGGCCCCCCTCGAGATAAGCTTCCATCTGCGCAGCGAGCAACCGGCCCTTCGAGAGGGTGTGGCCGGAGCGCTTGCGCCGGAAGGGCATCTCGGCGGCCTTCGCCTTGTCGAAGAAGATCACCGCCTCGGCTGCGAGGCAACCATTCTTGGTGGCGCCGAAGGAGAGGATGTCGATGCCGGATTTCCAGCTCATCTCGGCCGGTGCGCAGCCGAGCGTCACCAAGGCGTTGGTGAAGCGCGCTCCGTCCATATGCACGGCGAGGCGCCGCGCATGCGCGGTCTCCGCGAGCGCCGCGATCTCCTCGAGCGTATAAACCGTGCCGGCCTCGGTCGCCTGGGTGATCGAGAGCGCCGCCGGTTGTGAATCGCGGAGCGATCCGGCCGGCATGCGCGCGAGCTGCCTTGCGACCGTCGAGGGCTCGAGCTTGCAGCCGATGCCCGGCAGCCCGACGATCTTGGCGCCTGCCGAGAAGAATTCGGGCGCGCCGCATTCATCCTTGGCGATATGGCTCTCGGCATGGCACAGCACCGCCCCCCAGGGCGGGGTGACGCAAGAGAGCGCCAGCGAGTTCGCCGCCGTGCCGCTCGCAACGAGGAACACCGCGACCTCGCGCTCGAAGACCTCGCAAAGCGCCTTTTCGACGCGTGCCGTGATCTCATCGGCGCCATAGGCCGCCTGCGCCCCGCCATTGGCCGCGATCAGGGCGGCGAGCACCTTCTCGCTCGCCCCCGCCGTGTTGTCGCTTCGGAAGTTCATCGAGATCCTCGCGGGTTTGAATTGCTCTATTGAACATCATCTGCAAGTTTGGCATGGTCGCAGATAAGGCAGCATGGCTGACCTTTTTTGGAAGACCGTGCGGCGTCTCTGGGGGCTGGCGGCGGCACGGTCAAGCGGTGACGAAAGGGCAGGGCGATGGACGAGATGAGGGCTGCGGCTGGCGAGCTGATGGGCGCGACATCGCGGACCCGTGCTCGCAAAGCCGTGCCTCATAGCGCCTGGGTCAACGGGCGCCCGCCCGCGCAAGGCCTGTTCGATCCGGCGCGCGAGCACGATGCTTGCGGCGTCGGCTTCATCGCCGACATGTCGAATGCCAAGCGTCACGACATCATCGAAAAGGGCTTGCAGATCCTTCTCAATCTCGATCATCGCGGCGCGGTCGGCGCCGATCCGAAGTCGGGCGATGGTTGCGGCATGCTGGTGCAGATCCCCCACCGCTTCTTCGTCGAGGAATGCGCCAAGCTCGGCTTTTCCTTGCCGGAGCCGGGACACTACGCGGTCGGCCATTTCTTCCTGCCGCGCGACGCGCAGGATGCCGCGCTCTGCCGGCAGGTGATCGAGAAGACGATCGCCTATGAGGGCCAGACCCTGATCGGCTTCCGCGAGCCCCCCGTCGACAACAGCGATCTCGGCGAGAGCGTCAAGCCGACCGAGCCCTTGCATCTGCAAGCCTTCATCGGGCGCGGCAAAGGCATCGCGGACGAGGAAGAGTTCGAGCGCAGGCTCTACATCTTGCGCAAGCAGATCTCCGGCACAGTCTACAACATGCAGGATCACGACCTGCGCGGGAAGGGGTTCTACCCCGTCTCCATCTCCTGCCGCACCGTCGTCTACAAGGGAATGGTGCTCGCACCCCAGCTTGGCGCCTATTACAAGGATTTGCACGATCCGCGCTTCGAGAGCGCGCTCGCCCTCGTGCATCAGCGCTTTTCCACGAACACCTTTCCGAGCTGGCAGCTCGCCCATCCCTATCGCATGGTCGCCCATAACGGCGAGATCAACACGCTGCGCGGCAATGTCAACTGGATGGCGGCGCGCCAAGCCTCGGTCGATTCGGATCTTTTCGGCAACGACATCTCGAAGCTCTGGCCGATCTCCTATGAGGGGCAGTCGGACACGGCTTGCTTCGACAATGCGCTCGAATTCCTGGTGCGCGGCGGCTATTCGCTTGCCCATGCCATGATGATGCTGATCCCGGAAGCCTGGGCCGGCAACAAGCTGATGGATGAGGGCAGGCGCGCCTTCTACGAATACCATGCCGCGCTGATGGAGCCTTGGGACGGGCCGGCCTCGATCGCCTTCACGGATGGCCGCCAGATCGGCGCGACGCTCGACCGCAACGGCCTGCGTCCGGCCCGCTATCTCGTCACCAAGGACGGTCTCGTCGTTCTCGCCTCGGAGGCAGGCGTGCTGCCGATCCCGCAAGGCGACATCGTGCGGAAATGGCGGTTGCAGCCGGGCAAGATGCTGCTTATCGACCTCGAGAAGGGGCGGATCGTCTCGGATGACGAGGTCAAGGCCGATCTCGCTGCCCGCCACCCTTACGCACAATGGCTGAGGCGCTCGCAGCTCGTCCTCGAGGATCTGCCGCCGGTGCAGTCGCGCGAATCGCGCACCGACGTGTCGCTGCTCGATCGCCAGCAGGCTTTCGGCTACAGCCAGGAAGACTTGAAGCTGCTGATGGCGCCGATGGCGGTCACCGGCCAGGAGGCCGTGGGCT
>JBIOEK010000407.1:0-3962 GCA_044445925.1 Hyphomicrobiales bacterium | reverse complement strand
GGCCGGCATCAGGCGCTGGCGCGCCTCGGCGTGCTCGGCATAGTCCGAGAAGAGAACCGCATAGATCATGTGCATCCTCTCGTGAGCTCGATGACTGCACCGATGCTAGTCCGGCAGGCTCTGCAGAAAAATAATGGCGGCCGCCATATTGATCTGCAAAAATGCAGTACCAATGGATTGGAACGACCTTCGCCATGTGCTCACCGTCGCGCGAGCCGGAACCCTCGCCGGCGCGGCGCGGCGGCTCGGCGTCAACCAGACGACCGTCGCCCGCCGCCTGGCGGCCGCGCAGGCAGCGCTCGGCGCGCGGATCTTCGAGCGCAGGAACGGGCTGCTCAGCCCCACGAAAGCGGGCGAAGCGGCGCTTGCCCGCGCCGCTCAGATCGAGCTCGAGGTCGAGGCACTCGAGCGCGCCGTCGGCGGCGCCGACACGGCCATCGCCGGGACCGTGCGCCTGACGGCGGTGCCGATCCTCGCCAATCGCATCCTGATACCGGCATTGCCCGAGTTCCATGCCGAGCAACCGCTGATCCGCCTCGAGCTGATCGCCGAGCCGCGCAATCTCAGCCTCACCAGGCGGGAGGCCGATATCGCGCTGCGCCTCGCCCGGCCGGAAGCAGGTGCGGCGCTAGCGCGGCGCATCGGATATCTCGACTATGCCGTATACGGCGCCCGCGGAAAGGCCGCGAGGCAGCTTCCCTGGATCACCTATGAGGAGGGATTGGCGCATTTGCCGCAAGCCCGCTTCATCGCGAAGGCGATGCAGGATGGCGCAAGCGCGCCGCTCTCGGTGAGCGATGCGGAGAGCCTCCTCCAGGCCGTCCGCGCCGGCATCGGCAAGTCGCTCCTGCCCTGCCTCGTCGCCGACCGCGACCCGAGACTTTCCAAGCTGACCGGCGCAGCGCCCGTGCTTGCGCGCGAGATCTGGCTGTTGACGCATCGCGAGCTGCGCCGGCATGCGCGCATCGAAGCGGTCATCGCCTGGCTCGATAAGACTCTGACGAGAGTGCATCCGCGCGGCGCGGCTTGAGGCGGCGCAAGCGCGCCTCGTCACCCCGCAGTTTTGTGCAACTCCGCGGCCCGCTGCGCCAGCTCGCCCTTCCTGACCTTGCGGGTCGGCGTCATCGGCATCTCCGCGACGATCTCGAGATGCTCGGGCCAGCGCGTCTTGGCGATGCCTTGGGCGGCGAGGAAGGCGCATAGCTCGGCGAGGCTCGGCGGCGAGGCTTGGTCGCGCGGCACGAGGAAGCAGCAGGCAACCTCGCCGAGCCTGGCATCCGGCATCGGCACGATGGCGCATTGGGCAACGCCCGGATGGCGCGCGAGCACGGTCTCGATGTCGACGGGGTTGTACTTGACCCCGCCACGATTGATCACCTCCTTGATGCGGCCGGTGAGGCGGATATGGCCGGAAGCCTCCATGACGGCAAGATCGCCGGAGCGGAACCAGCCATCCTGGGTGAAAGCCGCCGCGCTCGCCGCTTCATCGTCGAGATAGCCCGCGAACACGGAAGAGCCTTTCACCTGCAACTCGCCCTCCACGCAGTGAGGCAAGGGCGTCTCGCCGTCGGCGATGCGCAGCGTGGTCTCGGGAGCCGCCCGGCCGGCGAAGGCGAGGCGAAGCTCCGCGGGCTCGCCCGGCCGCGTGAAGGCGCCGGCCTGCAACTCGCTCATGCCCCAGAGCTGATGCACCTCGCCCCTCGGCATGAGGTCCTGCACAGCGCGGGCGAGCTCGGGCGGACAGACGCTGCCGGAGATCTGCAGAATCGAGACCGAAGCGAGACGTTCTCTCGTCAGGAGTCTCGCCTGGAGACAAGCCGCCATATGGGCCGGCGCCGTCATGAGCGCCGTCGGGCGCGTCGCCTCGAGCGCGGCCGCGAGGGCAGGCGGCGTGAAGGCCGGAAGGATCGCCATAGTGGCGCCGGCCGCAAGCGCGAGGTTGATCGAGAACAGGCCGTAGAGATGCGTGAAGGGGGCAAGCGTCATCACGATCGAGGAGGCGTCGATCGCGAGCTCGGCCGCGCTCAATCGCGCATTGACGAGATAGTTGCGGTAGGGCACCGACACGCCTTTCGGAGCAGCGCTGGTGCCAGAGGTGTAGAGCAGCAAGAAGCGGTGGGAGGCTTCCGGGCGCCGCAGGCGAGGCATGGGGCGATCGAAGGTCTCGGGGAAGGGCACGGCGCCGGCCGGCGCCTCCTTGCCGACCGCAATCACCTTTGACAGCGAGGGCAAGCGCCCGCGCAACGCGAGCATCAATTGCGCGGGGGCGAAATCCTTCATCTCGGCGAGGCAAATGATCGCCTTGGCTACGCCATGCTTCAGCAGCACCTCGATCTCGGCCGAACGATAGGGCATGTGCAGGGTCTGCAGGACGGCACCGACAAAGCCCGCCGCGAGATAAGTCGTGAGGAATTCGAGGCCGTTCGGCAGCTGGACCGCGATCACATCGCCGCGGCCGATGCCGAGCTCGTGGAAGAAGCCGGCGAGCGAAGCCGCGCGCCGATAGAGCTCCGCATAGGAGACGCGGGTGTCCCCCATGCTGACCGCCACGCGATCGGGAGCCGCTGCCGCGAGGCGCTCGACCCAGTCGAGCAGCGTCTCCTCGCTTGGGTCCCGGGCCTGCATGGCGCGCTCAGCCGGCCCGGACGACGCCGGAGCGGGCGGGCGCGCTCCTCGCGACCCCGTCATGCAGATCGAGGATGCGGGTGCGCCAGGCGGAGAGGGGATCCTTGTCCTCGAGGAGTTCAAAGGGGCTGACGATCCTTCCCCATTGGAAGAGGCTGAAGAGTGCGTAATCCGCATAGCCCGGCGAGGGCCCCGCGAGGAATTCGTTTCCGGCGAGCGTTGCGCGTGCCGGATCGAGGAGCCGCCGGAAGGCAACGACCTCCTTGTCGCGGCCGGCGGCGAGCTCCTCGAGCGGGCGCCTGAACGCCTTCTCGATCTGCCGGCGCAGATGGGCGCCGTCCTCGGCATCGACGATCCCCAACACGTCGAGCATCAGCATCGGGGCGAGCTTCGGCAGCAATTGCCGGTCGACGAAAGCGGCGACGAACAGGGTCAGCGCCTTGCCGGTCATGCCATGGAACAGCGAGGGTTGGTCCGGGAATTTCTCCTCGAGATGCTCGGCGATGCGCCAGGAATCGACGATCACCTCCTCGCCGTCGCGCAGGATCGGCACCTTGTCCTGGCCCGAGAAGGCGATCGCCGTCTTGTCGCTGACCCTGACGGGAACGAGCTTTGCCTCGACCCGCTTATGGGCGAGAGCGAGCCTCGCCCGCCAGGAGAACAGGCTGTAGCGGCGATCTTCGATCCCCCCGAGCTCGTAGAGGATCACGCCGCCGCCTCACCTCAGCTCGGCGCAGAAGCGCTGGATCTTGTGGCAGGCCTGCTCGAGCAACGCGTTGGAGGTGGCATAGCTGATGCGGAAATTCGGGCCGAGCCCGAACGCCGAGCCATGCACGGCGGCAACCCCCTCGGTCTCCAGAAGCTCGCTGACGAAATCCTCGTCCGTCTCGATGGTCTTGCCGGACGGGGCTTTCTTGCCGATCGTCGCCGCGCAGCTCGGATAGACGTAAAAGGCGCCTTCGGGCTTCGGGCAGACGAGGCCTTTTGCCTGGTTCAGCATCGACACGACGAGATCGCGGCGCTCCTCGAATGCCTTGCGGAAGACCTTGATGTGGTCTTGCGGACCGGACAGTGCCTCGACCGCGGCCCATTGCGAGATGGAAGAGGTACCGGAGGTTTGGTGGCCCTGCACCGTCTCCATCGCCCTGATCAGCTGCTCCGGGCCGCCCGCATAGCCGATGCGCCAGCCGGTCATCGCATAGGCTTTCGACATCCCGTTCATGGTCAGCGTGCGCTCCCGAAGGCCGGGCTCGACCTGGGCCGGCGTGACGAACTCGAAGTCGCCGTAGACGAGGTGCTCGTAAATATCGTCAGAGAGCACCCAGACATACTGGTGG
>JBIOEK010000406.1:0-3971 GCA_044445925.1 Hyphomicrobiales bacterium | reverse complement strand
GCCTGGATCACCCGTTCGGCCTTCGACATCAGGAGCGCCTGCGCGTCCGTGTTCATGACCACGAACTCGACCCCTTGGAGGCCGCTTTCGATCATGTTGTTGACCGCGTTGCCGCCGGCACCGCCGACGCCGAAAACGGTGATCCTGGGCTTCAGTTCCCGGATGTCCGGGGCCTTGAGATTGATCGTCATAGTCTTGGCCTCATCTTCTGTGCGTCCGATAAGGACGCCTGTTCCAGTCTCTCTTCACGCTCCGGACAAACCCGCCGATCATCGTCTCCGGCGTAGCAAGCTCGTTCAGAAGCTCTCCTTGATCCATCGCCCGACCCGGGAGAAGTAGCCGTCTCCGACGGCGGCCAGCATGCCGCTTTCGGCGCGCGGCTCGAAATGCTCGACATCGGCGATCTGCGGATAGATCAGGAGGCCGATGGCCGCTGAGAAGGCCGGTCCCTTGGCGGCTTCCGGCAATCCCTTGACGCCGAGCGGCCTGCCGATCCGCACCTGCTTCGACAGGATGCGGCTCGCGGCATCGACGAGCCCGGTGAGCTGGCTCGCCCCGCCGGTGAGCACGTAGCGGCGTCCCTCGGGCGCAAGCCCGGCCTTCCTCAGGCGATCGCGCACGAACTCCAAGATCTCCTCGACGCGCGGCTTGATGATGCGCACGAGCTGGGCCCGCGGGATATGGGTTTCCTCGCCTCCGTCATGGGACTCGACCGAGGGCACGGCGATGGTCTCGCGATCGTCGGAGCCGGTCGCAATGGTCGAGCCATAGAGCGTCTTGAGCCGTTCGGCGGCGGATAGGCGCGTCGAGAGGCCACGCGCCACATCGAGCGTCACATGGTTGCCGCCGATCGCGACGCCGTCGGCATGCACCAGCCTGCCGCCGGCGAAGACGCCGAGCGTCGTGGTGCCCGCGCCGAGATCGACGACGACGGCGCCCATCTCGGCCTCGTCGTCGACGAGGGTCGACAGGCCGCAGGCGAAGGGCGAAGCGACCACGCCCTCGACCTCGATATGGCAGCGCTCGACGGCGAGCATCAGGTTGCGTACCGAGGTCACGTCGGCGGAAACGACGGTCATGCCGACACCCAGCGTCTCGCCGACCATGCCGCGCGGATCGTGCACACCGGTGACCCCGTCGAGCGTGAAGCTGGTCGGCAAGGCAAGGCGTGCATGACTGCCCGGCCGGGCCGCGCAGCGTTGGCGCTGGCGCGCGACAGGGCTATCCGCACATCGGCGTCCATGACCGGGCGCCCGCGCACATCGGCACGCCCGTCCAGCGCCTCCGAGGCGATGCGACCGCCCGAGATATTGACGAGGGTCGCCTTGACCTGGACCTTGGCCATGCGCTCGGCCGCGTGCACGGTTTGGCGGATGGTTTCCTCGGCGAGCTCGAGATCGTTGATCACGCCGGCCTTCAGCCCTTGCGAGCGCTGATGGCCGATGCCGAGGATCTGCCCCATATGGGTGCGCCCCCGCAGCGAGGCGTTGGCCTCCATGGGATCGAGGCGCGCCACCAGGCACACGACCTTGTTTGTGCCGATGTCGAGCACCGTGACGATCGAGCTTTTTTTCGGCCCTACCCGCTTGACGCGCGGCGTGAGCCCATGACGCAGGCTCATCCGGCCTCTCCCTTGAATGGGGGCAGGCGCTTCTTCAACTCCTCGGTGCGCTGTTGGGCGGCTTCCTCGGTGAGGCGGAAGACGATGCGGTCGGGACGGCGCAGATCGACGAGGATGAGGGCCTTCTCCGTGAGCTTGAAATCACGCATCAGGCCGGCGAACATGGCAAGGGCAGAAGCGGGGTTGGCCTCGGGCAGCTCCACCATCATTCCGGTTCGCAGCTGCAGCTCCCAATGGCGCTGCCCGATCCAGTTTCCTGCCCTGAGCAGGGGCTTCAAGGTCGGCTGCGTGTCGATGAGCGCGGCGAAGGCCTTGACCTTCTCGTTGGCGCCCTCCCCGACCACCAGCGGCAGGTCGACATAGCGCTGGTCGCGCAATTGATCGATCGGCGTGCCGTCGGCGGCGACGAGCGACACCTCGCCGTCCTTCTGCCAAAGAGCGAAGGGCTGGCGCTCGGTCACGGAGATCGAGAGGGCGTGCGGATAGAGCTTGCGCACGCTCGCCTCGGCGATCATCGGGTTCGATTTCAGGCGCTCGCGCAAGGCCTCGGCATCGGCGAACAGCAGCGAGCCGCGCCCGTCTATGCCTGCCGCCGCCACGACCTCCTGGCTCGACAGCCTCGAGACGCCGTCGACCTCGACCATCGTGATGCCGAAGCCCGCGGCGCGGGCCAGCACCTCCTTGATGGAGCCGTTGCGCGCGATGAACTCGTCATATTCTCCGCCCCGAATTACGCCGAAGGCGCCGACGCCGAGGAACAGCGCGGCAATCAGCAGGCCGCCGAGGAAGCGGGGAACCAAGCTGCGTGCCGCTGCGGCCTTGGGCGCGGCAAGGCGCGAGGCCTGCCCGGCCTTGCGAGGCGCGACGAAACGGCCGCCCGGCGCGCCGGCGAAGGAGGCGCGGGGTTGGGCGTAGATGCCCGCAATCGGGCTCGCCATGGCACTCATCGATCGCAGGACGCGTCCTCCACCATCCATGTGACCAGCTCACCGAAACTCATGCCCGCATGGGCAGCCATGTCCGGCACCAGGCTCGTCTGCGTCATGCCGGGTTGCGTGTTGACTTCCAGGCAGACGACGGCGCCGGTTCCGCCGGGCGTGTCGTCGTAACGGAAGTCGGCACGACTCACGCCCCGGCAGCCGAGTGCTTGATGCGCGGTTAACGCGAACTGTTGAATGTCTCGGTAAATATTCGGTTTAAGTTCCGCCGGAATCACATGGATCGAGCCGCCAGCTGCGTATTTCGCGTCATAATCGTAAAACAGGCCTGTGGCCGGGCGGATATCGATGATGTCCATCGGCTTGTCGCCCATGACGCCGCAAGTGAGCTCGCGTCCGGCGATGAACGTCTCGGCCAGCAACCATTCGTCATGGGGCCAATCCTCGCGCCCGATCTCCTGGGGCGGGTGCTCACGCCCCTCGCGCACGATGACGACGCCGAAGGAGGAACCTTCATTGACCGGCTTGAGCACATAGGGGGGGCCGAGCACATGGCGCTTGGCCGCCTCGAAGCGCGACACGACCTTGCCGGAAGCGACGGGCACGCCGGCGGCTGCCATGATGATCTTGGCCCTCGCCTTGTCGATGGCGAGCGCCGAGGCGAGCACGCCCGAATGGGTGTAGGGGATGTGCAGGATTTCGAGGAGGCCCTGGATCGTTCCGTCCTCGCCGAAGCGCCCATGCAGGGCGTTGAACACGATGTCGGGCTTCAGCCGCGAGAGCGTCTCGGCGATGTCGCGCTTCACGTCGATTGGCGTGACGCGGTAGCCCTGCGCCTCCAATGCGTCGGCGCATGCCTTCCCCGAATTGAGGCTCACCGGCCGTTCGACCGACCAGCCCCCCATGAGCACCGCGACATGCTTAGCCATCACGCCTTCCCCGGCCGGACACCGAATCGCGACAGGAGCGCAATGCGATTCGATCCTTCATCCATGACCGCGTGTGTTTAAGAGAGCGTTAACGTTAACAGGCATTAAGCCATTGGAATCGCTCGCCTCTGTTTTCCATGTCTGATTGCCTGCGGCCGAAACGCCACAATGCCGCAAGCACGATTGCAAGAACGTGGTGATGCAGCTTCGGTGGGCTCAATCAGCGGGGCGGGACGGCATGAGCCGGGCTCGGACGAGGCTCTCCGCGCTCACGCATCGTCGCAGACAGCTCCCCGCCACGTAATTTCCCCAGACCGGCCGGTTTTTTTTGAAGCTCGGGGGAAGACCGCTGCAGCCTGATCCGGGCCAGGCCTCCCATGGCCGGAATCACATGCTTGCCCAGTGCTGGAGTGCACCCCTGCGGTGAGACACGAAACTAAGGACTGATTGCGCCTGCCGCCGTTTGCGGCCGCTGCGCAGCGG
>JBIOEK010000405.1:0-3973 GCA_044445925.1 Hyphomicrobiales bacterium | reverse complement strand
GATAGGGAAGAGGCTTGGGCTCGAGGCCCTGATGCGCAAAGGCCATCACGGCATGCCAGGTCTTGGCCGGCAGTGTGCCTCCGGTCATGCCGTTGGTCGGCGAGTTGTCGTCATTGCCCATCCAGATGCCGGCGGCAAAGTAGGCGCTATAGCCTATGAACCAGGCATTGCGGCTCTCATTCGTCGTGCCGGTCTTGCCCGCGATCTGGAAGCCGGGGATTATGGCGGCCCTGCCGGTGCCGCGCGCCACCACCGAGCGCATCATGTGGATCATGTCGGTGACGGCCCCGGTCGGAAGCACTTGCGGGCGCGGCGGACCGTTCTTCTCGAAGGTGTAGATCGACTGGCCCTTGGAGTTCATGATCTCGAGCGCCGCATGCGGGGGTGCCTTGCGCCCGCCATTGGCGAACACCGCATAGGCCGAGGTCATCTCGAGGACATTGACGTCGACCGCGCCGATCGGCAGTGAAGGCGAATCCGTGAGGGGGGAGACGATGCCCATCTTGCGCGCAGTCTCGACGATCTTGACGCGCCCGGCCTTCGGGTTGCCGTTGCCGAGCGCGATCGAGAGCTTGATGGGAATGCTGTTATAGGACTTGGTGATCGCCTGTTCGAGCGTGATGCGCCCGCCATAGGTCCCGCCGAAATTGCGCGGGCACCAATTGCCGATGCAGACGGGCGAATCGACCACCATGGTGTCGGGCTTGAACTTGCCCGACATCAGCGCCGTGACATAGGTGAAGGGCTTGAAGGACGAGCCCGGTTGCCTCTGTGCTTCGGTCGCCCGGTTGAACTGGCTGTCGCCATAATCAAGCCCGCCGACCATGGCGCGCACCGCACCGTCCGTGTCCATGATCACCATGGCGCTTTCTTCGGCGTTCCAGCGGTCGCCCTCGTCGCGCAGCGCCGTCTCGATGGCGGTCTCGGCCTGTTTCTGCAGCTCCGGGTCGAAGGGGGTGCGCACGATCAGCGAGCGCTCGCCGCCAAGCTTGCCGGCGTCCGCGAGCTTGCGCACCTCGTCATAGGCGTAGTCGAGATAATAGTCGGGGCTGTAGTCGCGCCGGCGATCGATCGGGGTCGCCGGATTCTGCCTTGCGGCCAGCACCTGCCCCTCGGTCATGAAGCCGGCATCGACCATGTTGGAGAGCACGTCATTGGCACGGGCGCGGGCCGCGGGCAGGTTGACATAGGGACCGTATTTGGTCGGCGCCTTGAACAGGCCGGCGAGCATGGCGGCCTCGGCCAGCGTGATATCCTTCACCGATTTGCCGAAATAATACTCGGAGGCGGCGGCGACCCCGAAGGTGCCCCCACCCATATAGGCGCGATCGAGATAGAGCTTCAGGATCTCGATCTTGGAGAGGCGGCTCTCGAGCCAGATCGACAGGAAGGCTTCCTTGATCTTGCGATCCAAGGAGCGCTCATTGGACAGGAAGATGTTCTTGGCGAGCTGCTGGGTGAGCGTCGAGCCCCCCTGCACGACGCCGGAGGCGCGCGCATTGACCGACAAGGCGCGGAACAGGCCCACCGGATCGATGCCGAAATGATCGTAGAAGCGGCGATCCTCGGTGGCGAACACCGCCTTCAGCAGATGGTCGGGAAAGTCGCTCAGCGGGACGGTGGCGTCCTGCTTCAGCCCGCGCTTGCCGATCTCGACGCCATTGCGTCCGAAGAAGGTGACGGCGAGGTCCTGGCGCGACAGAAAATCGTCGCTCGTCAGGCGGAAGGCGGGCTGGGCCAGCATCAAGAGCCCGACCGAGCCGACCGCGCCGAGCGTCGCCGCCTCGCTCAGGAGCTCGACCACGAGTCGGCGCAGCCCCGAGACATGCAGCTTGTCCATGCGTAGCGCGAAGCGCCGATAAAAGTCGGCCAGCCGTACTCCGGCACCGTACAGCCCCGAATCGACCGCCGAATCGAGGCCTAGCAGCCGCCTCTTGATTCTTGCCCAGAGCGAGCTAGCGTTCGTCAGCATCGAGTGCTGTCCCTAAATGATGCGCCGTCTCGCCACTTCTGCCTCTCGAACGTTCCATTTAGCAACCAGATCGTGACAAAGCCAGTGGAGGCGCGGCGTTTCGCCCGTGCGGTGCAAGGCCCGCGCCGCGGCGGCCCCCTCGAAACGGCCCTCATCCCTGCAATTATTGCCGATGATTTGATGGCCGCAGCGCGGCAATAGCTGGTAAAGACGCGGGCATGACTTCGCCTCCCGAACCCTTCTGGCGCCGCAAGACCCTCGAGGAGATGACTTCGTCGGAGTGGGAAAGCCTCTGCGACGGCTGCGGGCGCTGCTGCCTCATGAAGCTCGAGGACGAGGATGACGGGGTCGTCTACACCACCGATGTCGGCTGCCGCCTGCTCGACAAGGGAAGCTGCCGCTGCCGCGACTACCCCAACCGGCGCGCCGAGGTGCCCGATTGCATCCAATTGACGCCCGATCTCGCACGCTCGCTGAAATGGCTGCCGCCGAGCTGCGCCTATCGGCTGGTCGCGCAAGGCAAGGACCTGCCCTGGTGGCATCCGCTCGTCTCGGGGCGGAAGGAAACCGTCGTCGAAGCCGGCATCTCGGCCGCGGGGCGCGTATCGGCAAGCGAGGACGAGGTCGGCACCGAGGCCTTGTTTGCACGAATGGTGACCTGGCCGATGCGCTGGCCGAGAAAGGCGCGCCGGAAAACGCGCTGAGGCCTGCTCGGCCGCCCGTGCGCTAAGCCTGGAGCATCGCGGCGATCTCCTCGGCGGCGGCGTCGGGCAATAGGCGTCCTCCGGCGACCTCGGCCTCTAGCTCGAGGAGCCGCGCCCGGATGACGGGATCGGTGCGCAGCCGCGCGGTCGCGCTCTCCTCGATCAGCGCATGCATCCATTTGACCTGCTGGGCCCGGCGGCGGCGCTCGAGCTCACCTGAGCCCTGCGCGGCACGCCGATGCGCGCCGATCGTTTCCCAGAGCCGGTCGAGTCCGGCATTGGCAAGGCCCGAAACCGTGAGGACCGGCACGGCCCAGCCCCAGGAGGAAGACGCCAGGATATGCAGGGCTCCCTGGTACTCGGCGGCCGCCGCCTCGGCCCGTGCCAGCCCCTCGCCATCCGCCTTGTTCACCGCGACGATGTCGGCGAGCTCGAGCACGCCCTTCTTCAGGCCCTGGAGCTCGTCGCCGGCACCCGCGAGCATCAGCACCACGAAGACGTCGGTGAGGTCGGCGACCGCGGTCTCCGATTGCCCGACGCCGACGGTCTCGACCAGGATCACGTCGAACCCCGCCGCCTCGCAGAGCAGCATCGCTTCGCGCGTGCGCGCCGCCACGCCGCCCAGCCTGCCGCCCGCGGGCGAGGGGCGGATGAAGGCGTTCCTGTCGACCGCGAGCCGCGCCATGCGGGTCTTGTCGGCGAGGATCGAGCCGCCGCTGCGCGTCGATGAGGGATCGACGGCGAGCACGGCGACACGATGCCCTGCAGCCGTGAGGTTCGAGCCGAGCTGATCGATCAAGGTCGATTTGCCGACACCGGGCACGCCCGTGAGGCCGACGCGGATCGATTGGCCGGTCGCCGGCAGCAGCTCCGAGACCAGGGCTCGCGCTGCGAGCCGATGGTCGGCGCGCGTCGATTCGACGAGCGTGATGGCGCGCGAGAGCGCCGCCCGGTCGCCGCGGCGCAGCCCGGTCGCAAGCTCGAGGTGGTCGGGAGAGGGCTTCGGCACGCAGCCGATTAGACGGCAAGCGCCGGGATTGGCAACTGGCCGGGCGAAGAGAGGTCATGGCCCTCGCCCCGGCGCACCTCATTTTGCAAAGGTCTCACATGCGCGAGGCAGCAATCGGCCGCGAGATTCGGCATGGCGGATGGCGGGAAAACGGCGTAAACTTCGCTCGGCTGTGGCGAAGCCTGGAGCATCCCGACCGACATGACCGCGACGCCCGATTTCACCACCATCGCCTATGACGCCGCCTCCCCTATCGGGGCGGCCATGCAGCCGCTTGCCCTAAAAGGT
>JBIOEK010000404.1:0-3979 GCA_044445925.1 Hyphomicrobiales bacterium | reverse complement strand
GATCTACGAGCTCCTGTCGGCGCCGGTCTCTTTCTTCGAGATCGTCGTCAGCTATGTGGGCGCGGCGGCGACCAAATCCATCGTCCTCGGACTGATCATCCTGGCGACGGCCAGCCTGTTCGTGCCGTTCCACATCGCCCACCCTTTCTGGATGCTCGCCTTCCTCCTGCTGACGGCGGTCACTTTCAGCCTGTTCGGCTTCATCATCGGCATCTGGGCCGACGGCTTCGAGAAGCTGCAGCTGGTGCCGCTGCTGATCGTCACGCCGCTGACCTTTCTGGGCGGCAGCTTCTATTCGATTCACATGCTGCCGCCCTTCTGGCAAGGCGTCTCGCTGTTCAACCCGGTCGTCTATCTCATCAGCGGCTTTCGCTGGAGCTTCTATGGGGTCGCCGATGTGAGCGTCGGCTTGAGCCTAGTCCTGACCCTGCTGGCCCTGGCGATCTGCCTGACGCTGGTCGGGTGGATCTTCAAGACCGGCTATCGGCTGAAGCTCTGAGCATCATTCCTAAAGGCATTCCCTCGCGAAGACGCATAGGCGCCAGGATAGGGGAGCTTCCCTGTCCCGGAGCCGTGCAGCGAGGCGCAGCCGAGCGGAACGGAGCCCGGGAACCAGCGAAAGAATCTGCGAAGCACAATGTCTTCTTCGAGCCGAGAAGCGGAGCCGCTTCGCGGCAGAGTCCTTGCGCTAGTGTGGCGAATTTGAAGTTCCAATAACATTGATGGCATGCGGGCTGTAGGTACTTCAAATTCGATAAACACACAAGAAACAATAACTTGCCAGTGCAGCTTTGAATCCGAAATTCGCCCCCGTGCGTTGCTCCAATGTGATGCGAATTTCGGATTCGCTGCACTAGGTCCCGGACAGCATTGCGTTCGGACTGGCGTCCTCACTTCATGCTTCCGGGAAAGGGCGCAACCGCCTATCTTAGCGCCGACGAGGAGGGAACGCATGGACTACGCTCCAAAGCCCAAGGTTCTCGCTAAGCAGCTCGCTGAGCCTCTCCCGGCCACCCCTCTCGGCGTCGCGCCGGGCTACATGTCGGGCTTCGGCAATTCCTTCGAGACGGAGGCGTTGGCCGGGGCCTTGCCGGTCGGGCGCAACTCGCCCCAGAAATGCCGCTACGGCCTCTATGCCGAGCAGCTCTCGGGCTCACCCTTCACGGCGCCGCGCTCCTCGAACGAGCGTTCCTGGCTCTATCGCATCAGGCCGAGCGTCAGGCATTCGGGCCGCTTCAGGAAGGTCGATGCGGGGTTATGGCGCACCGCACCCTGCCACGAGCACGACATGCCGATTGGCCAGCTGCGCTGGGGTCCGCAGGCGATCCCGAGGAAGAAGCAGAGCTTCCTGCAAGGCATGCGCACCATGACGACGGGCGGCGATGCAGGCGCGCTCACCGGGATGGGCGCGCATGTCTATCTCGCCAACCGCTCGATGGTGGACGAATATTTCTACAATGCCGATGGCGAGATGCTGGTGGTGCCCCAGCAAGGGCGCCTGCGCTTCTGGACGGAATTCGGCATCATCGACGCGGAGCCAGGCGAGATCGTCGTCATTCCGCGCGGCGTGAAATTTCGCCTGGAGCTCGGCGACGGCGAGGCGCGCGGCTATGTCTGCGAGAATTATGGCGGCGCCTTCGTGGTGCCCGAGCGCGGGCCGATCGGCGCGAATTGCCTCGCCAATGCGCGCGATTTCCTCACCCCGGTCTCAGCCTTCGAGGACAAGGACGCGGCCTCCAAGATCTATGTGAAATGGGGGGGTAAGCTCTTCGTGACCGATCTCGATCATTCCCCGCTCGACGTCGTCGCCTGGCACGGCAACTATGCGCCCTACAAATACGATCTGCGGCGCTTCTCGCCGGTCGGCGCCATCTCCTTCGACCATCCCGACCCCTCCATCTTCACGGTCTTGACCGCGCCTTCCGAGACGCCGGGCACCGCGAATATCGATTTCGTCATCTTTCCGGAGCGCTGGGCGGTGGCCGAGAACACCTTCCGGCCTCCCTGGTACCATATGAACATCATGTCGGAGTTCATGGGGCTGATCTACGGCGTCTATGACGCCAAGCCTCGAGGCTTCGTGCCCGGCGGCATCAGCCTGCATAATTGCATGCTGCCGCATGGGCCGGATGCCGAGGCCTTCGAGCATGCGAGCGAGACGAAATTGCAGCCGGTGAAGCTAACTAATACGCTCGCCTTCATGTTCGAGACGCGTTATCCGCAGCGCGTCACCAAATACGCGGCCGGGCTCGACGTGCTCGATGCCGATTATGCGCAATGCTGGCAGGGCCTGAAGAAGCGCTTCGATCCGAGGAAGCCTTAGCGCACGGCCGGCGACAGGAGTGCCGCATGGACCAGAGACCGAGCACCAAAGCGAGATGAGCGAGCGCCTGCATTCGCCCTTCGAGAGGTAAGCGGCGCTGCTTGTCGGCGCGCCTTTCCATTCCGCCGCGTCGCGGCTATGAGGCGGGATATGGCCGCCGGAGCTAGCATCACATGAGCGATATGCGCCTCGTCGTCGTCGGCGCGGGCGGGCGGATGGGGCTCACCCTCATCCGCGCCATTTCCGAGACCAAGGCCTGCGTGCTCTCGGGCGCCATCGAGCGCGAGGGCCACCCATCGCTCGGCAAGGATGCAGGGACGCTGGCGGGCGGCGAGCCGGCGGGCGTTCCGCTCAGCTGGGACGCACCCTCGGCCTTCGCCAAGGCGGATGGCGTGCTCGATTTCACGGTGCCGGCAGCGACGCTTGCCTTCGCGGCGCTCGCCGCCCAGGCGCGCCTGGTGCATGTCATCGGCACGACGGGCCTCTCCGGCGACGACATGGCGAAGATCAAGGCGGCGGCGCGACATGCCGTCATCATCCAGTCCGGCAATATGAGCCTCGGCGTCAACTTGCTCGCGGGCCTCGTCAAGCAGGCGGCCGCGGCGCTCGGGCCCGAATTCGACATCGAGATCCTCGAGATGCATCACCGCCACAAGATCGACGCACCTTCGGGAACGGCTTTGCTCCTGGGGGAGGCGGCAGCACTCGGGCGCGGCATCGAGCTTGCCGGCCACAGCGCCAGCGGCCGCCACGGCCATACTGGCGCGAGGCGCGAAGGCGATATCGGCTTTTCCGCCATGCGCGGCGGCTCGGTGACGGGCGACCATAGCGTCGTCTTCGCCGGCCCGCGCGAGCGCCTCACGCTCTCCCATCATGCCGAGGACCGCTCGCTCTTCGCCGCGGGAGCGTTGCGCGCCGCGCTCTGGGGCAGGGGCAGGACGCCTGGCCTCTATTCCATGGCGGATGTGCTCGGGCTATCTGGCTGAGACGAGCTTTTGTGATGACGAACGGAGCCCGCATGGATCGCCTTCTCGTGCTCGTGCGCCACGGCCAGAGCGAGTGGAACCTCAAGAACCTGTTCACCGGCTGGAAGGATATCGGTCTCACCGAGACGGGTATCGCCGAGGCGAAAGCCGCCGGCGCCCGGCTGAGGAAGCTGGGCCTCGTCTTCGACGTCGCCTTCACCTCGGCCTTGGTGCGTGCGCAACACACCTTGACCCTCATGCTCGAGGAGATCGGCCAGCCCGGGCTCGAGACCTTCAAGGACGAGGCGCTGAACGAGCGCGACTATGGCGACCTCGCGGGCCTCAACAAGGACGATGCCAGGAAGCGCTGGGGCGAGGAGCAGGTGCATGTCTGGCGCAGATCCTATGATGTCGCCCCGCCCGGCGGAGAGAGCCTCAAGGATACGGCGGCGCGCGTCCTGCCCTATTACATCGAATATATCCTGCCCCGCGTCATGGCCGGGCGGCGCGTGCTCGTCGCCGCCCATGGCAACTCGCTGCGCGCCCTCGTCATGGTGCTCGATCATCTGACCCCGAAGACCATTCCCTCGCTCGAGCTCGCGACCGGCGAGCCGATTCTCTATCGCCTCGGCGAGGACACGCTGGTGCGCGAGAAACAGGTGCTCAAGGGATGAAATTCGGCATCTTCGAT
>JBIOEK010000403.1:0-4018 GCA_044445925.1 Hyphomicrobiales bacterium | reverse complement strand
GTCTCCACGGAATCCGCAGCGGCCAGCCGGTAATATTGGGCGAAGGCCTGGAATATGCCGACGCACGCCGTGCCGACGCAGAAGCTCCAGAAATTCGCCTGGAACACCGACCAGACCGAGATGGCCCCGCCCAAGGCGCCGATGCAGCCCCCGAGCGCGAAGCCGAGCTGACGGCCGATGCGCTGCATCAGGAAGGAGGCAAAGAGCGTCGTGACCGCGCCCGCGACCGTGATCATGGCGAAAGGCAAGGTCGCAAGCAGCTTGTCGGGGGCGAGCCGGTAACCGGTGAGGCCCGTGAGCGTCAGGTCGATGGAGATGGCGCAAGTGAAGAGGCCCTGGCAGACGGACAGAACGAGCGCGTTGCGGCGCCCTATGTTCCAGGCTCTGCCTGTCTTGGCATCGGTGGTGCTGGCAACTGACATGGCGCTCCCTGCCTCGTCTCGGGGTGGTCGTGCGTTCACATATTCGCCCTGCCCTCTCGCGCAAAGGACAACGAACCGTCATTTCCTGCCAAGGCTTCGAAGCTGGTAAATGGCCGGCGCCGGGCGCTTGCGCCCTCTTCCTTCTCCTGTTTACGAGAAAGGATGCCCTTCGCGTCAGCAAGGGGCGAAAGGGACGTCGATGCAGAGTGGAGCCCTCCCTCATCCCTCGCCACCACGCGGCGACATCTCCTCTCGATCTCCTCTCGCCTGGCAAGTTGACTTTGCAGGCACGCGTCGCTAGGCACCGCGCCATGAACGCATCGGTGGTTTTCCGGGCAAGATATTACGCGCTGCTCCCTTGGACGCGGCGCGCTTCGACATGATGTGACGGGCGCGGCCGCCGGACCGGCGGCGCCTCCTCGGATCGTCTCCGGCCAGCGGCGAATGAGAAAAGCTGAGCGGAGACGACGATGTCCTTCAAATCCGAATTCCTCAAGACGCTCGACGAGCGCGGCTTCATCCATCAATGCTCGGACTTCGAGGGGCTCGACGCGCTGGCCGATGCCGGAAGCGTGATCGCCTATGTGGGCTATGATTGCACGGCGTCGTCGCTGCACATCGGTCATCTGATCTCGATGATGATGATGCATTGGCTGCAAGAGACCTCGAACAAGCCGGTGGCGCTGATGGGTGGCGGCACCACTCGGGTCGGAGACCCCTCCGGAAAGGACGAATCGCGAAAGCTGCTCTCGATCGAGGAGATCGAGGCCAATAAGGAAGGCATCAAGCAGGTCTTCGCGCGCTTCCTGCGCTTCGGCGAGGGCAAGGCCGACGCCATCATGCTCGACAACGCCGAATGGCTGACGAAGCTCAACTACATCGAATTCCTGCGCGATGTCGGGCGCCATTTCTCGGTCAATCGCATGCTGGCGATGGATTCGGTCAAGCTGCGCCTCGAGCGCGAGCACGAGATGTCCTTCATCGAGTTCAACTATATGTGCCTGCAAGCCTATGACTTCGTCGAGTTGTCGAAGCGCGCCGGCTGCAATTTGCAGATGGGCGGCTCCGACCAATGGGGCAACATCATCACCGGCGTCGACCTCGGACGGCGCATGGGCACGCACCAGCTCTACGCGCTGACGACGCCTTTGCTCACCACGGCCTCCGGCGCCAAGATGGGCAAGACGGCGGCCGGCGCCGTCTGGCTCAATGCCGAGCTCTTCAGCCCCTATGATTACTGGCAGTTCTGGCGCAACACCGAGGATGGCGATGTCGGGCGCTTCCTGAAATTGTTCACCCTTCTGCCGCTCTCGGAGATTGTGAGGCTCGAGGCCTTGCGGAGCGCGGAGATCAACGAAGCGAAGAAGACGCTGGCGAACGAGGCGACGCGGCTCCTGCATGGCGAGAAGGTCGCAGCCGAGGCCGCCCAGACGGCGCGCCAGACCTTCGAGGAAGGCACGCTCTCGGCGAGCCTGCCCAGCGTCGAGATCAACGTCGCAGATCTCGAGGCCGGCATCGCCATAGCTGGCGCCTTCGTGCTCTCGGGGCTTGCCTCGTCGAATGGCGATGCGCGGCGCCAGATCAAGGGAGGCGGCCTGCGGGTCAACGACAAGGTTGTCGCGGACGAGCACGGGAAGCTTAGCCTCGACGATCTGACGGCCGACAAGGTGATCAAGCTCTCGCTCGGCCGCAAGCGCCATGTGCTGTTGCGGGCGGTGTGAGCCTCATCGCGAAAGGCTCGGGCGGCCCTCCTTCCCCGCGCCCTGGCGGGAGAAACGTGCTATGTGCTGTGCACGAAGCAGGAGCGATGACGCATGCCATTTACCCACCCGAACGCAAGAAGCGTATGGTTCTCCATCGAGTTTGATGAGAACAATACGTCGACCGTTCTCACCATCGAGACCGACCTCAAGATGAATTTCGAGGATCCTGCCTACGACAAGGCGAAGCTCGACGGACTGATCGAGGCCGCGGGCGACTACGCCTCTGAAAGCCAGGGCCATGTCGATATGGTGCGCATTGTACCGATCCGGTAGCCGTGATGCCCGCCGGAGCCAAGGCTTGGACTCGGCTGCGTTCAGGGCAATTCGATAGCCGGCTACACGAATCCGATCACATGCCTGTCGGAATCAACATTCCTCAACACTCTCCCGAAAGCGTGCCTTCAGCGAATGCGGCCCGGCTCCAGCAGCAGCAAGCGCCGGCGGCTCTTCCCCTCAAGGGCCGGTCGGCCGCGTCGCCGGTGCTCGACTCGCGCTGACGGGTCGATGCCCCGCATGACGAGTTTTGTTCGCATGTTCGCCTTGTGTTCCCATCGAAAATCGACTAGAGTGCATAGGATTTGGCGAGGCGGGCGCTCGCGCCCGGCTCGGGTTCTTTGAGGCGTGAATATCGGCGAAAGGGGCGCTTGGCGCATGGCTGCGGCGCGCCCGCGGCTCCTGGATTGGCTTAGCCTTCGGTCAGCCATTTCGCAACGCAACATGAGCCTCGCTCTTGCCAGCTCTTTACGGGTGCCCTGATACCTGCTCTCGCTGCATTTCGCCTGCATTTGCAGCGGCGCTGCGCTGCAGCAAGAACGTGGGTTTCGGCCATGAGTCTCAAAAAATCTTGTGGGGTAAGGCTGCCCCCTCATATGTGCAAGCCCGTAGCGGGGTCAGCGCTCGCCACGCGTGGTGTCGAGCGGGGCCTGGGCATTCGGGCCATCCCTGGCGCCCGGCCCTCCGATGTCGAACAGCTTGCGCAGGAAGCCGGGCGTGATGGCGGAGAGCGGATTGACCGTGACCTCGGGCTGCGTCAGCGAGCCGGTGACGCGAAAATTGACGCCGAGTAAGCCTTCATTCGAGCCGCCGCCGAGCAGCGGACCGAACAGCGGCACCTTGCTGAAGACATTGTTGAGCCCATAGGCTGGAACGAAGGTTCCGGTCAGGTTCTGGGAATTCTTCGCGAAGTCGAGCAGCCCCGACACGGTGATGCCCGCCTGATTGCCGACGATCAGCGCCTCCTTGATGTCGAGGCGCCCGGCATTGCGCACGAAGCTCGCCTGCATCCGGTTGAATTGCACCTCCGCGGCAACGAGCGGCGCGATATGGCCGGGATTGCTGTCGGACGCGGATCCTTGCTGAGGCGCTGCGGCAAAGATGCGCCCGAGCGCCTCTTCGTTGCGCAGGCTGAAATCGCGGATGCTGACCGCTCCCGCCTGAGAGCCGACGCTCGGCGTCAGGCGCAGCACCATGGTGCCGAGGCTCATATGCCGGTAAAGATCCATGAAGCGCAGGAAGGCGCCGGCGTCGCCTGTCTCGATGGTGATCAAGGGACGCCCTTCGCGGCTGAGCGTGCCGCTCACCTCGCCATGGCCCACCCGGCCGCCGAAGCGGAAATCGGTGAGCCCCTGGCCGCGGCGGCTCATGTGCAAATCGAGGCCCGTGCCTTTCTCGTCACCAAAGCCGATGGCGCTCGCGGCCTTCAAGTCGAGATCGGTGTCCTGGGTATCGGCCTGTGCGCCCGACATGAAGGTCTTGATATAGGGGCGAAGATCGATTGCCCCGCCCCTGACCGCGGTCTTGAAGACATTGCCCTCGCCGCGCGTCACCTCGACG
>JBIOEK010000402.1:0-4028 GCA_044445925.1 Hyphomicrobiales bacterium | reverse complement strand
CGGGAATGATCTCCCAGCCAGGCTCCCCGCGCACCAGGATGCGCCCGCAAGGTCCCGCATCGCCGATGCCGGCGCCGATGCGCCGCGAGCGCCAGCGCTTGTTCTCCGGCAGGTCGGAAAGATCGGGGCGATGCCCTTCGCGCGTATGGATGATGTGGTAGCCCTTGGCGCGCAAGACGGCGAGCAGGGCCCTGATCGGCTCGATCGGAGCGCGGGTGAGCGAAAGGTCGTAGCCCATCGTGTCGACATAGCCGCCCTTGCCGCAGAAATCGGTCTGCATGTCGATGACGATGAGCGCCGTGTTCTGCGGGCGCAGATCCCCGTCATAGGGCCAAGTGTAGGGATCGGCCGCGACGCCATGCGCAAGGGCCGGGCTCGGCTGAGGCTGCATGTTCATGGCTAGCGCGCCGTCGCCAGCTCGCCCGGCATGTCGCGCAGAGCCCGTTTCGAGCCGCCCGAGCCGATCATGATGAACAGGGTGAGGATGTAGGGCGCCGCATTGAAGAAATAATAGCCCTGGCTGACGCCGACCGATTGCAGCGCCGGGCCGAGCGCTCCGGCGCCGCCGAACAGAAGGGCTGCATAGAAGCAGCGGATCGGGTCCCAGCGCGCGAAGATGACGAGCGCCACCGCCATCAGGCCCTGGCCGGAGGACAAGGCCTCGTTCCAGGAGCCGGGGTAGTAGAGCGACAGGAACGAGCCGCCGACGCCCGCGAAGAAGCCCCCGATCGCGGTCGCGGCGAAGCGCACGAAATCGACGGAGACGCCCATGGCGCGGGCGGCCGGCGCGCTGTCGCCTGCCATGCGCACGATCAGCCCGACCTTGGTGCGCTTGAAGGCGAAGGCCATGGCGAGCGCCAGCGCCACGCCGATGAGGAAGAGCGGGTTGATCTGCAACGCCGCCGCGAGGCGCGGATCGCCGGTCCAATCGCCCAGCGGCAGCGAGGGCAGGCGCGGCGCCGTCGGCTGGATCAGCGGCTTGCCGAAGAAGAAGGCGAGCCCCGTGCCGAAGGACATCAGCGCGATGCCGATCGCGGTGTCGTTGACGCGCGGCAGCTTGCAGATGAAGCCGTGCAGCCCGCCGAGGCAGGTGCCGGCGCCCCCCGCGGCCAGCACGCCGAGCCAGGGATTCCCGGTCGCGAGCGAGACGGCGTAGCCGACCATCGCCCCCATCACCAGCGTGCCTTCGAGGCCGAGATTGATGCGGCCCGATTTTTCCGTCAGGCACTCGCCGAGCGAGACGAAGAGGAAGGGCGTCGAGACCCGGATGGCGCCCGCCAGCACCGCAAGGAGGACGGTGGCGGTGCCGGTGTCGAAGCTGCTCATCTTGCGTCCTCGTCAGGCCTGAAGAGGCGCAATCGCCCATAGAGCGTCTCGCTGGTGAGCAGCACCACGAAGATCAGTCCCTGCATCACCAGCACCGTCGCATCGGGCAGGCCCATGCGCCTCTGGATGAGGCCGCCTGCCGCCGCGAAGCCGCCGAACAGCACCGCGACCGGCACGATGGCGAGCGGGTTGTGGCGCGCCAGGAACGCGACCAGGATGCCGGTGAAGCCATAGCCGGCGGCGAGCGAGCCGTTGGCGGCGCCCTGCACCGCCGCGACCTCGAAGAAGCCCGCGAGCCCGGCGCAGGCGCCGGCTATGGCGCAAAGGCTGACCATCAGCCTGCCGATGGGCAGGCCCTGTGCCCGCGCGGCACGCGGATTGCCGCCGGTCATGCGCGCCGCGAAGCCGAAGGTGGTGCGGGAGATCAGCACCCAGAGCACGACGCTCAAGAGTACGCCCGCCGCCAGGCCCCAATGCACGTTGAGCCCGGGGATCGTCCCGATCATCTGGTCCGCGCCGATCGGGCGCGTCGAGGGCTTGTTGGCCGAGCCCGGATCGCGCAACGCGCCCTCGACGAAGAAGTTCATGATGGCGATGGCGATATAGGTCATGAGCAGCGAGGCGATCGTCTCGTTGACGCCGCGCCGGAACTTCAGGAAACCCACGAGCCCGATCCAACCGGCCCCGACCGCCATGGCGCCGAGCAGCATCGCCGCCATCAGCACCAGCCAGGGCACATGGCCTGCGAGCGGCAGCGACACGGCGCCGGCGACGAAGCCGCCGAGCACCAGGGCCCCTTCGCCGCCGATGATGATGAGCCCGATGCGAGCCGGCAGCGCCACGCACAAGGCGGTGAGGATCAAGGGCGAAGCGCGCAACAGCGTGTTCTGCCAGGAGAAGGCCGTGCCGAAGGCGCCGGTCCAGATCAGCCCGTAGAATTGCAGCGGCGGTTTGCCGAGCGCCAGGAGGAAGATCGTGAACAGCGCCGCCGAGATGACGAGAGCGAGCGCCGTGATCGCCACATATTCGGAGCCGCGCCTGAGGCGGGGCCAGATCTCGCCGAAAAGAGAACCGGCGGAGGCGGCCAGCGGAGCTTCGAGGCGCGCCACCTCGGTCATGTCAGGTGATCGAGCCGACCACCCCGTCGACGAGGTAGTTCATCGACTCGAGCGAGACATCGTAGTTATCGGGCTTGCCCGGAATCACCACATTGCCCTTGTTGTCCTTGATCGGCCCGACGAAGATCGACTCGCCTTTCTTCAAGCCGGCGATGGCGGCATCCCCCGCCTTGCGCGCCGCGTCCGTCGCCGAGGCGCCGTAGGGCGTGTTCTGCACATAGTCGAGGTCGTAGCCTCCGCGCACCCAGTTGGGGAGCTTCGCGCCCTTGGCGAGATCGGCCGCGAACTCCTTGTAGATCGTCGCCCATTTATATTCGCCGCCGGTGATGAAGCCCTTCGGAGCGAGCGGCGCCTGGGAGGCGTTGTGGCCGAGCACCATCTTGCCCCGCCGCTCCGCCGTCTCGACCACCACCTTGGGGCTGTCCACATGGCAGGTGAGGATGTCGCAGCCCGAATCGATCAGCGCGTTGGTGGCTTCCGCCTCGCGCACCGGCAGCGCCCAGTCGCCGGTGAAGATCACCTGCACCGTGGCGTCGGGGGCGTTCTTGCGCAGGCCGAGCAGCACCGCGTTGATGTTGCGCAGCACCGAGGGGATGGGCTTCGCCGCTACGAAGCCGATCTTCTTCGCCTTGGTGCACAGCCCGCCGGCGATGCCGTTCACGTAATGGGCCTGGTCGAGATAGCCGAAATAGGAACCGGTGTTGATCGGATGCTTGTCCTTCTGCCAGAGGCCGACGGCATGGCGGAACTCGACCTTCGGATACTTCTTGGCGACCTCGAGCATATGGGGATCGAAATAGCCGAAGGAGGTCGCGAGGATGAGGCCGGCCCCATCGAGGTTGATCATCGATTCCATGGTCTTCTGGACGGCGATGGTCTCGGGGACATTCTCCTCCTCGACGACCTTGACGCCCGCAACCTTCTTCAATTCGGCCGCGCCGACCGCATGGGCCTGGTTGTAGCCGAAATCGTCGCGCGGGCCGACATAGATGATGCCGACGGTGATGTCGGCGGCGCGCGCCTCGAGGGAGAAGAGGGGCGCCGTCATGCCGGCGAGCGAAAGCGCGGCCGTGCCCTGCATGAGGTCGCGCCGCGAAAATCGTTTGATCATCGTCATCGATCCTTTGCGTTGGACAAGGCCCGGCCGACACGGCGCTTCCAACAAGGCTACGCAACGCTCGTGCCAAGGGCTGGCTCGCATGGAGGTTCCGGGGGGCTCAGGAGCCGTCCGGAAATGAATCGATCGAGTGGCGTGGAAGCGACAATCCATTCAAGGGACGAGCGCACACCCAAATTGCCCAACGGAGCGGCAGGCTGGTCAAAGAATCGGCAAACCAGGCGACGGGCGCGCAGGCGAGCCTCGACAAGCCTCGTTGCGCCGCAGAGAATGGCCCAGCTCTTGCCAAGATCTGCCCATGCCGCAAAGCCCAGCTCTCGACATCGACAGCCTTCAGCGCGCCTATGCGGAAGGCGATGACCCGGCCTGCGTCATCGGTCGCATTCATCGGCGACTCGCCGAGCTCGACGATCAAGGGATCTTCATCGAGCTCGTGCCGGAGGCCGAGGCGCAGGCCGCCTGCCGGG